>CAZQGK010000120.1:0-2513 GCA_964592945.1 uncultured Candidatus Saccharibacteria bacterium | reverse complement strand
CTTTGACCACAGTTGCAACATCATCGCTGACCGTACCCAATTTTTTGTTAGGCAACAACCCTTTTGGTCCTAAAACTTTTGCAAGCTTACCCAAACGAGGCATCAAATCTGGCGTAGCCACGGTGTATTCAAAATCAATCCATCCACCAGCAATTTTTTCAACCAAATCCTCAAAGCCAACATAATCTGCTCCCGCAGCACGCGCTGCATCTGCCTTAACGCCTTCTGCAAACACAAGCACGCGAGTTTTTTTGCCAGTTCCGTGCGGTAATGCAACCGTGCCACGCACAACCTGCTCACCCTTAGATGCATCAATGCCCAAATTTACCGAAACATCAACCGATTCATCAAATTTAACGTACGCTAAATCTTTGACTTTTTTTAAAGCATCTTTTGCAGGAACGGTTGCTGACTTTTGCAATGACGCCTTTAAAGTATCATGAGCTTTGCGATATTTTTTGCCATGTTCCATCATAGTAAAAATCCTTATTAGTCGATAACGTCAACACCCATGCTACGCGCTGATCCTGCAACAACTTTCGTTGCTTGATCAAGATTGCGAGTATTCAGGTCTTGCAGTTTAATTTTTGCAATTTCTACCACGTCACTCCATTTAATCTTACCCACTTTCGCGTCATGCGGTCGAGCAGATCCTTTAGGAATATTAATTTTTTTGCGAATCAATTCTGAGGTTGGAGCTGTTTTTAAAACAAATATAAAAGTTCGATCCTTAAACACTGTAATTTCGACCGGAACCGTCTCCCCTCTGCGATCAGCCGTTTTTGCATTAAATTGCTTACAAAAATCCATGATGTTGACACCATGCTGACCGAGCGCTGAACCAACTGGTGGCGCTGGAGTTGCTGAACCACCCTGAATCAGGAGTTTCAACTTTGATTTAACATTGCCAAGATTTTTTGACATAAATTACACCATTCTATTCATTATTTTTTAACTTGACCAAAACTTAATTCAACAGGAGTCATACGACCGAAAATGCTGACCATCACCGTAACGCGATCATTATCAGAATCAACTTTTTCAACCACACCGACAAACCCTGAAAATGGACCATCTGTAATTGAAACTTCGCTATCCACAGCAAGACTATCCTTGTCACTTGTCAACGTCACGCCGCCTTTAACTTTTTCAAAGATACGGTCGACCTCTTTTGCTGACAAAGGAACAGGATTTTTCCCACCCAAAAAGCGAAGCACACGAGGAACTTCTAGAACCACATGCATAACCTCAGGAGTTAACTCTGCTTCAAGCAACATGTAGCCTGGAAATAATTGCTGATCCTCTTCTTCATCCGAACTAAAAACTTGCTTCATTTTCGCAGACGGAAAATGAATACCACCAAATTTTTCTTGAAATGAAGATTCGGAAATGCGGCGCTCAAGATCAGCTTTGATCTTAGCTTCATAACCCGCATATATTTGAACTACATACCAACGTTTCATATTTGTAAAACCTTGACCCCTAATAACGGCCGAATACTAAAGATTGAAAGCCTTTTAAAGACGCCATATAAAATACTGTATTTACTAAACCTAAAAATATCGCGAATGCGACCATTGTTATCAAAACTACCACAACCGACCCTAAAAACTCACTGCGAGATGGCCAAATTACTTTAGACAACTCATATTTAACTTCCAAAAAGAAAGTACCCAAATTTTTCATTCTTTAAACCTTACAGACCATGCATTAATAATTTTATGGCAGGCCAGGAGGGACTCGAACCCCCAACCATCAGATTTGGAGTCTGCCGCTCTACCATTAGAGCTACTGACCTATTTTTTTCAATGATAGAATTTTTTACACCCACTGCCTTATGCCATCAATTTTGGAGCCCGCGACCGGACTTGAACCGGTGACCTCTCCCTTACCAAGGAAGTGCTCTACCAACTGAGCTACGTGGGCGTAACATAATTCTGCAATCACACACGATTATGTGTTCAGTGTAAAGCAAAAAGCATAAAAAAACAACTACATTCTTGTAGTTATTTTTCTTTTTCAACTTAAGCTTGCTGTGCTATAACTAGTCCAGCCTTCGTGTCTCTTGGGCTTCGCGTAACCGCTACGCCCAAATCGCTTACTTCGGCGGACAGCTTTCGCCTCAAAACTTCAATGTTACTTTATAATCTTAACATTCTGTACTGGCCTGCCATTCATTTTTGTGCAACAAATGAATGGAGCTGGCGACTGGACTTGAACCAGCAACCTACTGATTACAAATCAGTTGCTCTACCATTGAGCTACGCCAGCAATAATCGTTGATTTCAATATTTTATGCAATTTTGCAATATTTTCAAATTTAATTACAAAGTTTCAATTAAGTCCGTCTTCGCCCTTACTGCGTATCGCCCAGCGATTTACTTCGCAAGGTAGCTTCGTAACGCATACTTCGCTTTTAAAACATCTGGCGCAAGCCATACGAAGCCTCGGCGAAAGCTGGAGCGGGAAACGGGACTCGAACCCGCAACCTACAGCTTGGAAGGCTGTCGCTC
>CAZQGK010000119.1:0-2528 GCA_964592945.1 uncultured Candidatus Saccharibacteria bacterium | reverse complement strand
GAACGAGCGGGACGAAGTCGCCGTCGCCCGTGATGAGGATGACCGCGTCGAGATTCGGCGATGCGGTGATGGCGTCGACCGCCATGCCGACGTCCCAGTCGGCCTTCTTGGCTCCGCCGTAGAATATCTGGAGCTCTTTGGTCTTCGGTTCGATGCCGACTTTGGTAAGCGCCTCGATGAATGCGGTCTCTTCCCCGCTCTCGGTGGTCACCATGTAGGCACGCGCGCGTATGAGGCGGCGACCGGCGACGGAATCTTTGAGGACATTGCCGAAATTCACGCGTGCGTGATAGATATTCTTCGCGCTGTGGTAGAGGTTTTGCGTATCGATGAATACACCGACGCGCTGTTCTGAGTGTTTAATGATTGCCATAAAATAAATTATAGATTTTTAAATGAGCACGAAGAGTCTAGCTCCTCATGGAATACATTTATTAAAATACCCGCTAGACGGAGTATAGCTTACAAAACGAGGTGTTTGTATGAAGAAGCCGAGGACGGGTTACTTCTTCAGGCCGAGCTTTTTCACCAAAGTGCCGTATGAACGCTTGTTGGTCGCTTCCAAGTACTTCAAATGCTTGCGGCGGTCGGCGACAAGGCCCAAAAGACCGCGGCGACTATGCTTATCCTTGCGATTTTTATCCAAATGGACCGAAAGCTCCTCGATTCTACGTGTCAACACAGCCACCTGGACCTCCGGAGAGCCCGTATCGGTGTCGTGACGGCGCGCTTTGCCGATCTCGTTCTGCTTTTTACGCTTTGTAAGCATCGCGGAATCGTATCATATTCCTCGCCATTTAGCAAGAGGGGCGGCTCCTTCGCCCCCCTCTTTTGTGGCTTGTTTATGGGCCTTATTGAGCGTTTGTCGTCGCTGGGGTTGAGGTTCCCGGCTGTACTTTCACGAGTTGGACTTGGAAAATAAGCGTAGAATTGGCCGGAATTACGACCTTTCCGGTAGCCGGGTCCTTCACATCCTGGTCACCGTAGGCAAGGCTTGGCGGGATCGCAAGCAGGCGCTCGCCGCCCTCCTTCATTGTGTTGACGCCGATCTGGAAGCCGGGAATGAGACCCTGAGAACCGAGTACGAACGTAAGCGGCTTGTTGTCGTGGGCCGCGGAGCTGTCAAAAACGGTACCATTAGTGAATTTCCCTACGTAGAGAACGGAGACGGTGTCACCGGGCTTTGCCTCAAGGCCTGTGCCTACCTTCACATCCTGGCCCTGTACCTGATTCTCAGCAGCCGTAGTGGCGGCTTGTTGCTGCGCCGGTGCCGCCGCAGGGGATATCTTTGACTTATAAACGAAATAACCGCCAATAAGGATTACGATAATAACGACGAATGCGATAATCATCACTCTTGTATTCATAGTTCGTATAGGATAACTCCCCACGCAAATCATGCAAGGTGTGCACAATATGTACGAAGCGTATACTGGAATTATGGAACCGTTGGCATCAAAAATACGTCCGAAAACACTCGACGAATTCGTCGGTCAGGAGCATTTGACGGGTGCAGGAAAACCCTTGCGTGTTGCGATAGAGAAGAAAGAACTCTTCTCATTCATCTTGTGGGGCCCGCCGGGCAGCGGCAAGACGACACTTGCGCGCATCTATGCGAATGCAGTCGGCGCGGATTTTTACGAGCTCTCGGCGGTTGATTCCGGCAAGGAAGATATAAAAAAGGTCGTCGGCAATAGGCAGCTGAAGCTCGGCGGCAAACCAAAAATACTTTTCGTCGACGAAATACACCGATTCAACAAAGCGCAGCAGGATTTCCTCCTCCCCTTCGTCGAGCGCGGCGACATCACGCTCATCGGCGCGACGACGGAGAATCCGAGTTTCGAAATTATTTCCCCGCTGCTTTCCCGCTGCAGGGTCTTCGTTCTTTACGAGCACAATGAAAAAGAAATGGAGCAGATACTGAAGCGCACGAAATTGAAAATTCCGAAAGACGCAAAAGAATGGCTCGTGAGAATGGCGAACGGCGACGCGCGGCAAGCGATAACTACACTCGAAACCACGCAAGCGCTGTACGGGAAGATAACGACAGAAAATCTCAAAGAGGCAATTCAATCCAAACATCTTCGTTACGACAAAAAGGGCGAGGAGCACTACAACACTATCTCCGCTTTCATAAAAAGCATGCGCGCGTCGCAGCCCGATGCCGCGCTCTACTATCTCGCGCGCATGGTAGACGCGGGCGAGGACCCCAAATTCATCGCGCGTCGCATGGTTATTTTCGCGAGCGAAGATATCGGCTTGGCGCAGCCCACCGCGCTCGTCGTCGCCAATGCGGTATTTGAGGCGGTAAATAAAATCGGCTATCCCGAAGCGACCATCAATCTCGCGCACGGCGTCGCCTACCTGGCGCAGTGCAAGAAAGACCGCCGTTCATACGATGCCGTATTCGCCGCGCTTGATGATGTAAAAAAATTCGGCAATCTCCCCATACCGCTGCGCATCCGCAATGCGCCGACGAAGTTGATGAAAGATTTGAAGTACGGAAAAGGGTACGAGCAGTACGACAA
>CAZQGK010000118.1:0-2552 GCA_964592945.1 uncultured Candidatus Saccharibacteria bacterium | reverse complement strand
ATCCCGCAGATGAGAAAGGAGCGTACGTTCATCCGGAACTCGGTGTGTATGAGTACGCGTGGACCGAAGAGGAGGTACACGAATTTTTCGACGGGCATCTCGAGCTGCACAAATTCAACAAGTCGCACCGCCACATTCTGAAAGGAGGCAAAGCCGGCAAACGCCGCACCTTCTCGGCGTACCTGCAGAAGACGTTCTAGTCGTTTGTGCCACCTCGGCCTGCATCTCCAAGAAGCGACCAGACAAAAAACAAGCGGGCGCCGTAAGGCGCCCGCTTCGCTATTCGCCTGACTGCCATGTCAGGATATCTGCGGTGGGAGAGGACGACGCGATATGAACCTTCGATACAACGTCGAGCGTCCGACATCGAGAACGCGGGCAGCCTCTGAGCGATTCTGTCCGTGGGCCTCGATAATGATGGCAGCTGCCTCCTGCACGATCTCATAGAGACTCTTCCAGGTCCCGTCTTCCCGTTTCAATCCAACGGTGGGGGCCGCGTCGTCGGAGGGCAACCCCGCTTGCAAATCTATTTGAGCAAGATCAATCATGGCCGCTTCTCCTTTGAGTTGGCCGTTGCGATACTATAGGTGCCTATACGTTGCATTGCAATAAGTTTGACTTCCGGGTCCGTCTCGCGTATATTTCCTGAGCCTCGTAGGGGGCTTTGTTTTTTAGCCTGATTCCCCGAAGTTCAGGGAATATCGTAAGAAACCGAAGCCACGCGAAGCTTTCGTAACCAGATGCCGCGAGGCGGGGTGCAGAAGCTTCAAAACTCCCTTTACCTGGCCTGAATCTATATGGCAAAGAAATCAATGAAAATAAAGGCGCGACGGACGCCGAAATTCTCGACCCGCACCGTGCGACGCTGCTTCAAGTGCGGCCGTCCGCGCGGTTTCATGCGTGATTTCAATCTTTGCCGCATCTGTTTCCGCGAGGAAGCATTGGAGGGCAATATCCCCGGCATAAAGAAATCTTCATGGTAAACGATACGATAGGTGACTTCATAGTGCGTCTCACGAATGCCGGTGCCATCAAGAAGGCCACTGTCTCGATTCCGTATTCGGCGTTCAAGATGGCCGTCGCGGAAAAGTTGAAAGAGATGGGCTACATCCAAGACATTGAAAAGAAAGGCAAGAAGGTCCGCAAAACGCTCGACGTCACGCTCAAGTACAACGGAGCAGGTGAGCATGTCATCCGCGGTGTGAAGCGCGTCTCTAAGCCGGGCCGCCGCTTGTACAAGAGTACGCGCGAAATAATGCCGGTGCGCTACGGACACGGCGCTTTGGTACTCTCGACACCGAAAGGAGTTCTCTCCGACAAGGAGGCACGCAAACAAAATGTGGGCGGCGAAGCCTTGTTCGAAATTTGGTAAATAATAATATGAGCAGAATAGGAAAAAGAGCAATAACGATACCCGCCGGCACTGATGTGTCCGTCGTTTCGAGCGAGCTCACAGTCAAAGGGAAGGGTGGGACCTTGAAGCGCATGATTCACCCCGCAGTCACTATCACTGTGGCAAACGGCGAGGTTACCGTCACGCCCAAAGAGAAGTCACGGCTCGGCCGCGCGCTCTGGGGTACATTCGCAGCGCACGTCCGCAACATGATAGCGGGAGTGAACACACCGTTTACAAAGAAATTGCAGGTGGAAGGCATCGGTTTCAAGGCCGAGCTTGCGGGCAAACAACTCAAGCTCGCCGTCGGATTCTCTCACCCGGTCCTTCTCGCTATTCCGGAAGGCATCACTGCGGCTGTCGAGAAGAACATCATCACCGTCTCTGGGGCTGACAAAGAGGCCGTCGGCGAATTCGCCGCGTCCGTTCGTGCCCAGAAGAAGCCCGAGCCGTACAAGGGCAAAGGAATCCGTTATGAAGGCGAAGTCGTACGCCAGAAGCAGGGCAAGAAGGCTGCAGCCGCAGCAACCGCGTAACATATGGCACTCTCTAAATCACAGCAAAGAATCCGCCGGCACAAGCGTGTGCGCGCAAAAGTCATCGGAAGCGAAACTCGCCCGCGTCTTTCGATATACAAATCCAACACGCGTCTCACCGCGCAGATTATCGACGACACGAAGGGCGTCACTATCGCAGCCGTTTCTTCCGCGAGTGAGAAAGGTAAGACACCGCGCGAGCGCGCGGAGCAGGCGGCTACTACCATCGCCAAACTCGCGGGCGCGAAAGGCATCAAGGCTGTCGTGTTCGACCGGGGCGGTTTCCAATACCTTGGCACGGTGAAAGCCTTTGCGGACGCTGCGCGTGCCGCGGGATTAGAATTTTAATGGATGTATATGGCAGATGAAAATACAAAAGAAATAAAGCCGACCGAAGTAGCAGCCGAGGGCACACCACCTGCGGTCGTTGCTGATCCGCGTGCGCAGAAGGGCGGTTTTGCAGGCCGGGGCAATCGCGATCGTCGTGGAGGCGGGAGAGGCGGCCGACCGGGCGGAGGACGCCGCGGGGGAGATGAACGCCGCAGCGAATTCGCACAGAAGCTCATCGGCATCCGCCGCGTCGCGCGCGTCATGGCGGGGGGCAGACGCTTCAATTTCAGCGC
>CAZQGK010000117.1:0-2566 GCA_964592945.1 uncultured Candidatus Saccharibacteria bacterium | reverse complement strand
CATTCGGCACGAGCACCATCATCGCCCGCCACTCTTTCATGATGGCCTGCATTGATTCCTCGGCGAGCTTGAGGGTCTCTTTGACACCCTGCATACGTGCTATGACTTCCTGCTTTTCGGCGTCGCTCTTGGCGGACGCAATGGCATTGGATGCGACATTCTGCTCGGCGCGCTTCTCATCTATCGTGGCCTGCAACTCACGGCGCTTATCATCTACAGAAAGGAGTTTGTCGATGTCTATCTCGATATGCTTTTTCTTCGCGCCCGCGGCGACAATATCCTTATTTTCTCTGATAAACTTAATGTCTAACATTCTTGGATGATACCACCATGACGGACGAGCTCAAATTACTTTCCCCACAAGAATTTCCTCCGCTGCTGAGAGAGATTTCCGACCCGCCCAAGCAATTACACCAGCGTGGCGTGATGCCGAGTACCGACCACAAGTGGCTCGCGGTCGTTGGCTCGCGCGCGATGACGACGTACGGCAAGCAAGCATGCCGTCACCTTATTGAAGGCCTGCGCGGTTACCCCGTCGTCATCGTGAGCGGCCTCGCCTACGGCGTAGACGCTGAAGCGCACAGAGCGGCGCTCGACGCGGGCCTCACGACGGTCGCGGTCCCCGGCTCCGGGCTCGATTGGAACGTCCTCTACCCGCGTGCGAATGTGGGCCTGGCTCGCGAAATATTGAAAGCGGGCGGAGCACTTCTGTCGGAATTCAAGCCCGAGCAACGGGCGACCGATTACACTTTTCCACAGCGCAATCGAATCATGGCCGGGCTCTCGCACGCGACGCTTGTCATCGAGGCAAAAGAAAAATCGGGCTCGCTTATCACCGCAAAGCTCGTCACCGAATACAACCGTGAGCTCCTTGTCGTCCCCGGCTCGATTTTTAGCGCCGAGAGCAGGGGCACCCATCAATTCTTGCGGCTCGGCGCGACTGCCGTTACATCACCCGAAGATATCCTCGTCGTGCTCGGCATAGCCAAACGCGAAGGCCCGACATCATGGGCTGAATTGCGCGACGACCTCTCACCCGACGAACTACGTGTATTTGAGATAATCCATTCGCCCGTTTCCCGCGATGAGCTCATTTCAGAACTCGAACTGCCGATTACCGAAGCAAACGTACTGCTTTCCACCATGGAGATAAAGGGGCTGATAGTTGAAGAATTGGGTCTTGTACGGATCAAATAACAACTTATTGATTTGACATGTGCTAGGCTTCTGAGGTATCACTGTCCGTTATACATGAAATTAGTAATAGTTGAATCACCCGCAAAGGCCAAGACCATCGAAAAATATCTCGGTGACGGTTTTACTGTGCGCGCATCGGTGGGTCATATCCGCGACTTGCCCAAGAGCAACAAGGACGCCGTCGATGTCGAGGCGGGATTCGTACCGCGCTACATCGTGGTGAAGGAGAAGCAGAAGGTCATAGATGAGCTGCACCGCGAAGCCGAAAAGGCGGACGAGGTTATCCTTGCGACCGACCCCGACCGTGAGGGAGAGGCTATCGCATGGCATTTGGCTGAGACCATCGGGCTCAAGAAACCCAAGCGCATCGTATTCCACGAGATAACCGAAAAAGCCGTGAATGAGGCCCTCGCGCACCCGCGCCTGATAGATGACGAGCTCGTGCGCGCTCAAGAGGCGCGGCGCGTATTGGACCGCCTCTTCGGCTATGACTTATCCGGCCTCATTTGGAAGAAAGTCCGCTACGGCCTCTCGGCAGGGCGCGTCCAATCCCCCGCGCTCCGCATTCTTATGGAACGCGAGCGCGAGATACGTGCATTTATACCCGAGCCGTTCTGGGTCATCAGCGCGAGTGTTATGACAAAGAAGAACGAGCAGTTTACCGTCACTTGCACCGAGGAGCCGAAAACAGAAAAAGAGGCCGAACGAATTCTTACGGCGGCCAAGGTCGGCAAATGGAATGTGGTGAGTGTGGAAGAGTCGGAGCAGTCGAGAACTCCAAAAGCTCCCTTTACGACTTCTACGCTCCAGCAAGCAGCGTCCACTCGCCTCGGCCTTTCACCGTCGCGAACGATGGGCATCGCACAAAAGTTGTACGAATCCGGATTCATCACCTACATGCGCACCGATTCCACGAATCTCGCCAAAGAGGCACAAGATAACTTGCTGGCGGCAGCACGAAGTGAATTCGGTGAGAAGTATGTCGAGGCACGTACCTACAAAACAAAAAGTAAGAGCGCACAGGAGGCGCACGAGGCGGTGCGTCCGACCGACCCCAGCAAACACAGCCTCGGCCATAATGAGGAGCAGAAAAAATTGTACGCGCTCATCCGCGCCCGCGCCCTCGCCTCGCAAATGACCGACGCGAAAATAATGCGCACGAAGATACGCGCGAATATCGCGGACGGATCCATCCCCGATTTTGCCGCCAACGGTTCGCGCGTGACGTTCGATGGCTGGCTTGCCGCGGACCCCGATGCGCGCGGGGAGGACGTGGAGCTCCCGAAAGCGGCCGGAGGAGACGCGCTCACGCTCGTCGAAGCGCGCTCAGAGGGCAAAGAGACGCAGCCGCCCGGAAGATACTCCGAAG
>CAZQGK010000116.1:0-2634 GCA_964592945.1 uncultured Candidatus Saccharibacteria bacterium | reverse complement strand
GGCACCTGTGTGGGTGGAGCAGGTGGAACCCCAGGTGGATCCGATACTCAGGTACAGTTTAATGACGGAGGTTCATTTGGTGGAGACGCCGGACTGGTATACGACAAAACAAACGATCGTCTCACCCTTGTTGAACTTCTCGCTACTGGATCAACCACACTGCAGAACTTCACCTTCGTGAATGCCACTGGTACGAGAGCAACCACAACGAACCTCTTTGCGGGAACGGCATCAAGTACGAACAGTTTTACCAGCAACCTGTCGGTAGCCACGTCTTCTCAAACGGCTTTGCTCAACATAGAACTCAATACTACTGCTGGACTCTCGATTTGGAATCAGGGATCGTCTACTCCAGCACTCTATGTAGATGGAATTAATGCTAATGGCAATATCGGTTTTGGTACATCTACTCCACAAGAGAAGATCGTTCTTGCGGGAGGTAGCCTCTTCCAGACTTCTGCGACCAACACTGCGAAAATTGTTCGTTCGCTTGCTATAGGATCAAATCCGACAGATATCGCAATGCAAGGTAAATATGTAATGGTGACCGATGATGGTTCAGATGATTTGAAGGTTATTGATGTAGTTGATCCACTTTATCCAAAAACAGTAGGGTCACTTTCTGTGACGTCCTCAAACCCGCAGGCTATCGCCATAAATGGCCGGTACGCCTATATAAATAGCGATTTTCCAGCTCTTGCGAATGATCAGCTTGCGGTGTATGACGTTTCTCTTAAGTCTAATCCAAGAAACGAATCAACGGTTGGGATCGGCGATGTTGTCTCCACTGATGTCTACCGACAAGGGCGTGTAGTGTACGTTACAGAAACGACGGCTGACATCGTACGATTGATTGATGTCGGTAATCCGCGCAATCCTGTGTCCATTACGACTATTGCTGGGGGTACGAATCCAAAGCAGATTCATGTACAAGGGCGCTATGCGTATGTGATTGATGACACCACGCTTCGCAGTATCGATGTTGGTACGTCCACCGCACCAACCGCTGTTTCGAGTGTTGCTTTAACTGGAACGCCGTCCGCGCTCTATATTTCTGGTCGCTATGCGTATGTAGTTACCGATACTCCTGCTTTGCGCATTATCGATATATCGAATCCCGCATCGATGGTCGAGGTTGGGTCGCTTACAATTGGTGTGTCTCCACGAGACATCAAGGTCTCAGGACGCTATGCCTATGTGGTTGCCAACGGAAGTGACGACTTGCGCATCATTGATGTCGCAAGCTCGACCGTACCTATAGAGATCGATCGTGTTGGTCTCGGTACTGCACCTGAAGCGCTGGTTATATCTGGTCGGTATGCGTATGTGGTAGATAATGGAAGTGACGATTTGAAAATAATCGATATCAGTGGTGCTGAGTTTGCAAGTGTTGTAGCCCATGCGCTTGAAACGGGTAATTTAACGGTGCGTAATGATATCAATGCTGACGGCCATATAAATGCTAACTCTAGTTTGAGTGTTGGTATGGGTGGTATTTTATCGGACGGACCAATATCAGTGGGTACAAATGCATCGGCTACGCCAACAAAAAATACTCTTTATGCTGATAACATAGTAAAGGCATGGGTTGCGGGGGGCCATAATGGCTCTGGTGTGCCGACGATCCGCGAAGCGTTTAATGTAAGTAGCTTTACGGATGATGGTGTTGGACTTGCGACGGTTACATTTGGCGTCGCGTTTGCTACAGCGAACTATGTTATTGCTGGTTCTGGCGATAGCACTGCTGGAACGGATAACGCATATATCTCATATACGGAAACCAAAACGACAACATCGGTTCAATTGCGTATATCAGATGATGCATCTGGTGAAACGGATACGACGTCGTGGGGTGCGCTCTTTATAGGAAAACAGTAAAATGAATAATGAGATGATAAAATTTCTTCAATATTTTTTGTTTATAGCTGCAGTGACCACCAGCCCATTTTTTGTATCTGCTCAAGAAGTTGAAATGAGCGATACTGTCCGTGTTTTTTATCGGGCAGATGGAGGTGTCTCAATCATGCATTTTCTTAATGACGCTTGTAGAGAAGATGAAACTCAGATTGCATGTCGTGATCGTATCATGGAGTCGAGTCCTCGAAACGGAGAGCCATATGAAGACGTTGCTATCTCCGAGATTCAAACGCTTGATCGAAAAGATCGCGATAAGTGGCGTGGAGAAAAGGGAAAAGGTATTTGGGTTGATAAGACCCTTACGACACGGAATGAAAAAATTTTAGATATAAAAACTCAAATTGATGACGAGCTCGCAAAAGATAGTCCGAATGCAAGTCGTGTCTTGAAATTGCAAGGCTTGCTTGAAAAAGCAAAGAAGATTAATCATGTTGTCTTGACTAGTGAAGAGGTTAAGCAATTTGACACAAAACAAAAATCGCTAGCAGCGCGCGCAGTTGCGGCAGTGGCTGATGCGGTGGGTGGTGTAGTGGATAGTTTGCGTGCGAGTGTTGCCGAACTCGCGCAGGTGTTTACGGGTCGTCTCCAGGTTGGTACGCCGACGGCACCTACTGGTATAACGGTGTATGACATAGATACTGGCGAACCGTCATGTATTGTGGTGCGTAGCGGGAGACTTGAAAGTACGAGAGGGGAGTGTTCTGACGTTTCTGGTAA
>CAZQGK010000115.1:0-2661 GCA_964592945.1 uncultured Candidatus Saccharibacteria bacterium | reverse complement strand
TCGCCATTACCCAAGGCCGTCTACACGGGGTACACAGACTACAACAAACCCTCGCATAAGATTTCTGATGGCAGCGAGCTACTGGAAATCAATGCTACTACAGGGAGTGTGCAACGGTATGTGTATGCCGATGGACAGTGGCGGAAGGTGTATGACGAGTCTGCTGCGGTATTGAGAGAAATTGCCGCCACCCTAGCCCAAGTGCTTACCGAGACTCAGAAGGTCAAGGTATTCACAGGGGCTTCGGCTGGCTATGAAGTGAAAGAGGTTGAATAATGTTTGAAGTAAGCAAGTCGCTTATTCAGCAGTGGATGGGGGATAACCGCATCTTCAATGTAAATGCAGGTACGGCGACTACACCGATTACCTTCGGTGCAGGTAGTATTGATACTACTGAGCCTGACTTGGACTTTGCGGTTCGCCCTGGGACTATCTTCCTACCCCTGAAAATCCATGTCCAGATGGAGACGTTTGGTACCACTCTCCTATGGGAAGGCATGGCTAGTGTTGGTGCGGGTGCTACTGGTGCTCGTACTGGGGGCACGTTGATTGACCCCGTGAGTAATCGTACTAGCTCCCCCCGCAACTCTGCCCTTCGGGGTGGGAGTTTAGCATCGCAGGGTGTGGCTAGTAACGTGGATGCCGCGGGCGCTACCTACCAGACCCTCAACGTCAACGAGTTCTGGCGGTTTGGAGCCAATAAGGTAGTTGACATCGCTACTGCTATTGACACCAGTACTGATGTTCGTACAGAGCGCACCTGGCTGGCCGTACAGGAAGGGTTCGCCCCCATTGTCGAAGCCTATGACGGTACTGCGCTTGGACGATTGAACGTGTTCTCAGGTTCACAGGCAGGCACAGGGTTTATCACCGTGTCCTATGCCGAGTTCCGAGTGGACGAGTTCAAGTACTACTTCCCCGAGTACGTGGGATAGGGACTGACCTGGGGGAGGGGGTAAGACTTCTCCCCCATGGTCTTACAAGGAGATACTAATGTTTGGACTACCTGGGGTAATTAAGGGCCTCAAAGACATACTAGACTACCTTCGGGGGGGTAGGCTGTACGATACGGGATGGTATGAAATCCCTGGTATCGCTGCGGCAGATGCCCTGGATGCCAATGATGCCATTGGTACTATGTTTAAGATTAAGGTGCCTGGTGCTGGGCGGATTATGAGTATGAAACTCGTAGACCCCGACGACGACACACTGGCCCTTACTATGCACATCTACACCAGTGCGGTCGTGGGTGCAGCAAGTGATGCTGCGTATACCGTGAACAAGGCATTTGCCACGGCATGGTTGAGTAACGTGACATTCGGTGCGGGTACTGATGAGGGTGGGTTCAAGGCTAGCGAAGTACTGGATGCGGATATCGACTACGTGACCTATGATGGGTACTTGTATGTCGTGTGTAGCACCACTGGTACTCCAACTGTTGCCGCAGCATCCTTCCCACAGACTCGCTGGTATGTGCTGCCGTACTAATGAGAGGGTTGCAGCGTAATAGGTCAAAGGTTCTTAGTGGTGGGTGGACACCAAAGCGTGATATTGGTACTACGCTAACACGCTGGTGGTCAACGCAGCGCAGTCTTGTTGCGTTCACCAATACGGCCTATGCAGGCACAGGAACGATTGCCCAGACCGATAATGCCCTAGCAGGTGTCCTTACCCTGTTCCTCAAAGAGGTCAAGGTAGGTGACGTTATCACTGCTACGGGTATTAGTGGCACCGTCACAGCGATTGCATCTGATACAGCGCTCACCCTCAGCAGTAGCGCAACAACGGGCGCGGGACTAACCTTTACCACCACGCCTACCTCTGGCGTGAGTGACCGCATCAGTCAGATTACAGGTGCGTATGGTGTGGGTGTGGTGCTCACGTCAGGGACAGACGTTCGCCGCCCAATGTATAACGCCACGGGCATCAATGGCCGACCAAGCATCCAGTTCGACGGCTACGGCGGTGCTGGTACAGGCGACCAGATGGTGTTCACCACCGCCACTGCTCAACCATGCACCGTGTATGTGGTATTTCGAACGCTTACCTCTGGCGTGAACCAAGCACTTATGGATGGGTCAACGGCCGGCACCATAGAGTTGTTCATTTCTGCCGTGTCGAATGTTGTCTCCATTTATGCGGGTTTGCAACTTGATGGTGTGCATTCTGCGGTTGGCACCACGGCTCATATTGCAGTAGCCATATTCAACGGCGCATCCTCTGTTATCCGTGTGGATGGGGTGCAGGTGGCGGCAGGTAACGCTGGTTCCTCAGCCGTGGCTAATGGCGTTATTGGTGATAACGGCGGCGACGAACTTACTGGGCATGAGGGCGAACAACTCATTTACAACGTCATTCACACCACCGCCGAAATTCAGAAACGTGAGCGCTACCTCAGTAAAGAGTGGGGAGTTACCCTACTAGGATAAGGAGACCGTATGGCAAGTTACCGACTCGTTGAAATTCACAAGGACTACGTAATTGCTGACTTAGACATCGGGGATAACCAAGCCCACAACAATGTCAAGTTGACCGTAGCCTACACCACCGAAGCCGCGCTAAAGGCAGCAGTAGCAAGTGCTGTAGCAGACCTAGTCGCCAAGGTAGGCGCAGATATTGACGCTTCCAAAGCAGTTGGCGATGCTAAGGCCCTCATTGGTA
>CAZQGK010000114.1:2261-2731 GCA_964592945.1 uncultured Candidatus Saccharibacteria bacterium | reverse complement strand
GTCGGCCGCCGCGGCTACCGGAACTGGTGCCGGGGGCGGCGGGGGAGGAACAGCCCCCAGGGTTACGATCGGCTCGGCAACGACCACCGGCGCAGCCGCGTCTTTGGGAGCGGGTGTGTCGATGTCCACGTCGGGCGTGATGATCGCTGGGTCAGAGAGCCCAAGGAGCTTGCGCCGCCTGTGCTCGATGATCAAGATCCAGAGAAAGCTCGCGAGACCGGGAGCGAGGGCGTAGAACCAGAGCAGGATCGTTCCCCAGCTCCAGGTGAACGCGCTTGCCACGCTGATCGCGAACAGCGATTGCGCCGGCGGCGTGGCCAGATCGGCCTTGATGTCGTGCTTTCGCAGAAGCGATTGCAACGCATCGAAATTCGCCTGTTCGAGACCCTGGAATTTGTCAAAGGTCTCGGGCGCAAGCGTCATTCCTTTCAGCACGAGGATGTTGTTCCGCACGGGCATCATGCCCGCGA
>CAZQGK010000114.1:0-2251 GCA_964592945.1 uncultured Candidatus Saccharibacteria bacterium | reverse complement strand
CGCGAGCTCGATATCGAGCTTTGCCTCGAGTGTCACGAGCTGACGTTGGGCCAGCGAGCGTTGCTCGGTGGTCTGGGTCAGTGCCGAATTGATTTCGCCGAAGCGCTTGGTTCTGGCGCGGCCGGGATTGCCGCTGAAGAAGAAGTTGGTGAATCCCAGAGCGTGGATTTCCTGCTCGATTTTGGGGTTCATCTCGCCCCGTTCCTCGGTCGTGACGGCCGCTTGGAGCGTGGCGATCTTCGCATCGAAGGCATCGATCTCGGCCTGCTTGGACTTGAGATCCGGCGCCTTTTCGGCGCGGATGCTCTCCTCGACCATGTTGATGTACGGGCGGACCACCTTTTCGTGGGCCGCGGCGCGATCGCTGCCGAGCGTCCGGCCGTAGAGCCAGACGTTGAGGCGTCCGGCTTCGACCGGCGTGATGCCGATGTAGATGAAGCTGATGATACCGAGCAGGCCGATGTTCGGCCAATTGGTGCGCCGATACCACTTGTCGTCACCGCGACGGATGAAGGCGAACGACACCCAGCCCTTCTTGATCGCCACGTGGCTCATGAACATGAAGAGCCCGATGAACGTGGTGAAGAGCACCTGCATCCCGACGCTGTTCGGCGAGATGAGACCTGACATGACCATGTACGTCAGGTACGTATAGTACAAAACGACGAGGTACTGGAAGGCGGGCTGCACCCACTCGTCCATGGCCTCGCCAAGGCCACTGAAGAAACCACCGAACTTCTTGATCTGTTTGAGGATGATTCCGGTTGCTGGGTTCATTGCGCTGGTCTCCTCGGGGTCGCTGTCATTTTTGCGCACGGTATGCCTTTCTGTGGGGGTCTGTTGAATCAGGTTGTGAAAAGAACGTGTATTTATACCATAATTCGTGACTTTTGTCAACTGCCGCAAGGACAAAAGACGATAAACAAAAAATGGCTATGATTAGCCATTTTTTGTTTTAACCCGTCGCTGTTCTTCGCCTCCATCTGTCATCCTCGTGCGAAGTTCGACGGAGACACGGCAAAGCTGAGCTTAGCTCTGGGATCCAGCTGATCGAATAAATGAGAGATTCCTTGTGTATTGGTGCTACCGCACGCTGGATCCCCGCGTTCGCGAGGATGACAACGGGAGAGCTATCTCCCCAACCCCATCCTGTCATAAACGAGCTTCATCTTTTCCTTAGCTGCGTGTCTTGCCTGATCTCTCCCATGGTCGAGAATTCCCATCAAATGTTCAGGGTTTTCCTTGTATTCTTTGATTTTTTTGGTGATAGGGGCTAAGTGATTGATGACTGCCTCTGCAAGATCTCTTTTAAACTCGCCATAGCCTTTGCCGGCGTATTCCTGTTCAATATCTTGGATAGGGCGATCGGTCATGTGGTGATGGATGGTGAGGAGATTGGCGAGGGCGGGTTTCTTTTCTGCATCAAATCGAATGTCAGAGCCAGAGTCTGTCACGGCTCGACTAATTTTGTGGCGAATCGTGTCCGCATCGTCATCAAGCATGATGACGCCATTTTTTGATTCGTCGCTCTTACTCATCTTTTTTTCAGGATCCTGAAGGCTCATGATGCGGGCTCCATGTTTTTGAACGAGCACTTGGGGAATCGTGAACGTTGGTCCAAAGTGTTCGTTAAAGCGACGCGCTAACAATCTCGTCAATTCAACGTGCTGCATTTGATCCTCACCTACGGGCACGATGGTCGTGTCATACAATAAAATATCGGCTGCCATGAGCGCGGGGTAGCTAAAGAGACCTAAACCAGAGCGTTCGCGTCCTGCTTTTTCAGATTTATCTTTAAATTGCACCATGCGTTCCATCTCACCCATCTTTGCCAGCGTCCCTAACACCCAACCCAGCTCCGTATGCTCTGGAACCTCACTTTGAATAAATAAGTTACAACGTTTTGGATCAAGTCCTATGGCTAGATAGGTCGCGGCAATATCGATCGTACTTGCGCGTAATTCCTTTGGATCCTGCGGCACGGTAATAGCATGCAAATCAACAATACAAAAATAGCAGGGATAGCGATGTTGAAGCTCGACCCACTGTTTGAGAGCGCCGATATAGTTACCAATGTGTGGGGTGCTGGTCGGTTTTACGCCAGAAAAGAGAAGGTCTTGCATATGAAAAGAAGCATAACGTCAAACCCTTACGGGCGCAATGAATTGCGCCGCTACGTCAATTTGGCCTTGGTTTTCGTAGGGGCGCGGTTATCGCGCCCGTCTGCGTCACCTCCGGTGCGCAGACGACG
>CAZQGK010000113.1:0-2772 GCA_964592945.1 uncultured Candidatus Saccharibacteria bacterium | reverse complement strand
GCACAAAATGATAGGGGACATGGAAGCCGAATTCGCCGCCTCGGCACCCGAAGAAGTACCCGAAAGCCAGAGCCGCAAGGAATCTGTTGAGCGGTAATTGCTTGATACTCAATAAAGTGGCATAGTGCCCGCGGACTGGAAGGGAAATTGACCCTATCCAGCGGAACAGCGAGGAGACGACCACGATGACATCCGCAGAACAATCTGCTGCTGGTACAACATCGCCTGCGCCGGCAACAACAAATTCCGTTGGCCTGATTGACATGCCCGGCTGGCAACAGACAGGCGTGACGACGGCCGACCTGCTGCGGGCATTGCAAGAGTCCAAGGTCGACCTGCCGGTCGACATCATTTCACGCGCATGTGCGGGTTTCAGCACGATCCAGCGCAAGTACGAGTCCGGCCGGTATCCCGACATATCGGGTCACATTGTCGGCGTGGAAAATGGCGAAGTCGCCGTTCTCGTTCGCTGGATGCGAGGAGCACCTGAGGCGGTGCTGGTGTTCAAGAAGGGCAATGTCACCCGGAAGGGCATTCGCGATGCGCTGAACTACGCCGCGACCATGGTCAGGGTACGCCGTGTCGTCTGAAAACGGACGCTGAGTATCATGCGGAATCCACGAAGGAGGGGCGAGCAATCGCCCTTCTTTGTTTTTACGGGCATAAAGAGTGATAATGAACACTCATGGCCGATACTGTTCAACAGATTAAGGATAGGTTGTCCATCGTGGACGTCGTGTCGCAATATGTGAAGCTCACGCGCGCGGGAGCATCGCTCCGCGCACGGTGTCCTTTTCACGCGGAGCGCACGCCCTCTTTCCACGTCTCGCCCGATAGGGGCACGTATCACTGCTTCGGCTGCAACGTCGGCGGTGACATCTTTTCATTCGTCGAAGCTATTGAAGGACTCGATTTCAAAGGCGCTCTTAAAGTGCTCGCGGAGAAAGCGGGAGTGGAGCTGGTCTATGAACGCGGTGGCAAAGAGAAGAAGGACGAACGCGAGCGGCTCTTTGAGCTCCTCGAAGCTGCGACGATTTTCTATACGTCGAAGCTCTCCGATGCGGCCAAGAAGTATTTGAAAGAGCGCGGCATAAGCGACGCGACGATACAAGCCTTCCGGCTCGGGCTCGCGGGGGACAGCTGGTCCGACCTTTCCGATGCGCTTAAATCGAAAAAGTATACCGAACGGGAAATGCTCGAAGCGGGCGTCGCCAAGAAGAACGAGCGGGGCTCTCTCACCGACAAATTCCGCAACCGCATCATGTTCCCCATTTCGGACTCTGCGGGACGCATCGTCGGGTTTTCAGGCCGCATATTCGGGGAGGCAGCCTCGCCGGACGCTCCCAAGTACCTCAATTCGCCCGAAACGCCCCTCTTCCATAAATCCCGCGTCCTATATGGCTTTGATAGGGCAAAAGGCGCTATCCGGAAGCTCAACTGCGCCGTTTTGGTGGAAGGTCAGATGGACCTGCTCGCATCGCATCAGGCGGGGTGGGCTAATACCGTGGCCGTGTCGGGTACGGCGTTCACGCCCGAACACGCGGCACTCGTGAAGCGCATGACGGAGAACCTCGTGCTCGCGCTCGACGCCGACGAGGCGGGGATAAAGGCCGCGGGCCGCGCCGCGCGCACCGCGCTACAGGGCGGGCTCAATGTGAAAGTCGCTCAGCTCCCAACGGGGCAGGACCCTGCGGACCTCATTCAAAAATCTGGTGCGGATGCGTGGAAAAAAGCGATTCGTGAATCGAAAGACATCATCGCCTTCCTTCTCGACGTGCTCGAGGAGCACATGCCGCAGAAGGACCGCTTCCGCCGCGCGGTAGAAACGATAGTGCTGCCTTTCCTCTCCGACATGCAAAGCCCCATCGCGCGCGAACAGCACGTGCATGAGATAGCGCGAAGACTCGGTGTGTCTGAGGCCGCAGTCGGCGAAGCACTCGCCAAGTTGCCGACCTCGCCGGGTCCCGACAGTACGACTGTTCCGGCCGCGGTGCCCAAATCTGATCCGAAAACGTCATGGCGAAGCACCCGTGCATCGAGTCGCGCCCGCCAGGCCTTCTCCATCCTTCTCTGGCAGCAGTCACTGGAGAAGCCCTCGATAGACGTCGCGGCGTATGCTACCGAATTGGAGACCGCAATAGGCCCCGAGGCTTTTGCGAGCCTCTCGACACTCTCCGAGAGCGAGCGGGAAGCCATGCGTTTTTCCGCCGAAATGTTGCACGGCAAAAGTGCTTCACCCGAGAGGGAGACCAAGGCACTGCTCCTAGTTATCCTCAAGGAACTTCTCGCCGCCGAGCTCGATGACGCTACAATGGCTCTAAAAAAGGCTGAAAACGGGAAGGACGAAAAAGAAATGACCCGACTCATGGGTGTGTGTAAACTGTTGACAACTCGCATTGCAGAATTGCACGAGAACGTGTAGACTGCTGCGCTTGGTCTTCCCGCGGCTTATTTTGGAAGAAATAACAGCCTCGGACGGTAAGACTCTGTGTAGTATGAGCAACCCTCGAAGAAGAGGAGGTTGCTCGCGCCCAATTTTTGGCATATGAAAAAAAAGAAACACAAAAAACGAAAAGTAGCAAAAAAGATGAAACGACCCGTACGCAAGGGTCGCGTTTCGCACAAAAAGAAGAAGCCGGTCGCAAAAAAGAAGCCGGTCGCAAAAAAGATACGCACGAAGAAGATAAGCGCGAAGGTCACGAAGGCCCGCAACAAAAAATCGGCCTCTGCGTCGCGTGGAAGGGGCGCGGGCGACAAACGGCAAAATAAAGT
>CAZQGK010000112.1:0-2849 GCA_964592945.1 uncultured Candidatus Saccharibacteria bacterium | reverse complement strand
CTTCGCCATCGGCCCGGCCGAGCGCGACGAATGGATGATGTGCATGCGCCGTGCCTTGGAAGACTGCGGCGTGCCGGAGGAAATCCGGACGCTCCTCGATGCGGCGTTCCTGCGCTTGGCCGAGGCATTCCGCAATCGCTGACGCGCCGGGTTCGACGGCGCAGTCGGTCGATTGACAGGGTGACGGCGCGGCGGCGGCTCGCCTATGATTTGGCGGCAAGAAGCAGTCTCCGCGTGCGTTCCGTTTCCTGACGTCCAGACCGACCAGGGGGTGCTGGTGGCTACAGCCGTTCTCATCGTTCGGGCCAGACTGAACAACCTGTCGGACCGGCGGAAGTTCGACGATTGGTACCGGACCGAACATCTTCCGTCGGCGCTCCGGGCCTTCCGGGCGCAACGGGCCTGGCGCTGCTGGAGCCGGACCAATCCGCTGGTGCATCTGGCACTCTACGAGTTCCCCAGCGTCGAAGAGGCCGAGGCCATTCTCGACTCGGAAGCGCTGGCCGGCCAGATCGCCGAGTTCGACCACTTCTGGGGAACCGAGGTCACGCGTACGCGCGAAATCGTCGAGGTCGCGGAGGAACTTTCGGCGCCCGCAGACTGAGCAGAATAATGCCGCGCGCAATCACTCCTGCGGATAGCGCCAGGGCTTCGCCGGCTGCGCGGCACCCTCGTCGATGGTCCATTGCGGGATCGCCAGGCCCGGCGCCACGTCGCTGAACACCATGCGCACCCGCGTGCCGATGCCGACGCGGCGCACCATGTCGGGCGGTGCCAGCGTGCCGTCGGGCGTTACCAGGTTGCCCACCACGCGCAGCGACTCGTGCTCGGTTGGCTTGCCCTTCTGCGTGTCGAGGTCGACCAGCAGGATCAGGTACGGCGTGTGCGCCTTGAAGGCCGGCTGGATGGCGTGGTGGACCTCGCTGTAGGAGTGCACCTCGCCCTTGCCCTCGACCGTTACCCAGTCGGACCTGGGGCTGGCGCACCATGGACAGGCCGTGGTCGGCGGATAGCGCAGCAGGCTGCAGGCGCCGCACTTCTGCAGATGGAAATCGTGCGCCGCGCAATGCTTGAAGTAGGCCACGTTCTCGACATCGAGATCGTTGAGGTCGAGCGGCATGCCGAGATAGGTCGCTTGTGTCGCCATGATCCGCCCCCTACTCGTTCCGCATGACCATGGCCGACCCGGTGCCCGGATTGGCCCAGCCCATGTTGGCCGACACCTCGCACTTCTTCACCTGGCGGCAGCCGCCCTCGCGATAGTCATAGGTGTGCCGGCGCTTGCCGTCGGGTCCTATCGGACAGGAATCGTCGGCATCGTGGCGGAGCTGGCGCACGTTCTCGATCACCATGTTCAGCCCGTGCGTATAACCCTCGCAGAGATGGCCGCCGCTGGTGTTGTTGGGCCGCCGGCCGCCGAGGCGGATCGTGCCGTCGCTGACGTAATTGCCGCCCTCGCCCTTCTTGCAGAAGCCGTAATCCTCGAGCTGCAGCATGGTGGTGAAGGTGAAGGCGTCGTAGGAGCCCGTGATGTCGACGTCCTCGGGCCCGACGCCTGAATTGGGCCACAGGATCTCGCGCGCGTACTTGCCGGCGACGGTGGAGATCGGGCCGTGCTGGTAGTGCATGTCGGTGCGCGGCTTGTTGCAGCGCCCCACGACGCCCCTGATCAGCGTGCGCGGATGGCGGCAATCCCTGGCGCGCTCGGCGCTGGTGACGACCAGGGCCGTGCCGTTGTCGGTTTCTACGCAACAATCGAGGAGATGCAGCGGCTTGCAGATGATGCGGCTCGCGAGCACGTCCTCGACGGTGAAGCGCTGCTTGTAGAAGGCCTTGGGATTGTTCGAGGCGTGCTCGGAATGGATCGCTTTCACCGCGGCGACCTGCTCGGGTCGCGTGCCGTAGTCGTACATGTGGCGCATGAAGGTGAGGCTGAACATCTGGCCGGCGCTCTGCCAGCCGTAGGCGCGGCTGTGCAGCATGTCGCCCGAGACGGGCGCCACGGCGCGCGCGCCGGTGCCGCCGATGCGGACCTGGCTGAAGCCGTTCATGGCGCGGAAGATCACCACGACCTTGCACATGCCGGCCTCGATCAGGCCCATCGCCATGCCGACCAGCGCCTCGGTCGAGGAGCCGCCGCCGAACACGTCCATGTAGAAGTTGGGCCGGATGCCGAGGTCGCCGGCGATGAAGGTCGAGAAGGTCGAATCGCCGGACTGGTAGGACAAAATGCCATCGACGTCCGACGGCTTCAGGCCGGCGTCCTCGATGGCGTTCCTCACCGCCCAGGTGCCGAGCGCGCGCGTCGTCTTGCCCGAGCCGCGCGTGTAGGTCGTCTCGCCGACACCGACGATGGCATACTTGTCGCGCAGATGCTTCGGGCTGGTGGCATCGGTCTCGGCCGGCATCGTCATGGCGTCCCCCTTCGATGGCTCTCGGAACGCCACGATACGACGGCGTCGCCAGGGCGTCGCGCCCCCGATCCGCATCGCGGCTCTTGCCAATCGCCACCCGCCTTGCATAGCGCTTCAATTGCGCCTGCAGGAGGAACGAGACCATGCCCGTTGACCCGCAGATCCGTGCGTTGCTGGACCGAGGGACCGGCGTACCCGCCACGCATACGCTGCCGGTGGCCGAGGCGCGGCGGCAATATGAGGCGCGCATCGCCCTGATGGCACCACCGCCCCAGATGGCGAAGGTTCTGGAGCGCCGCATCGACGGCCCGGGCGGATCGATCGGGCTTCGCATCTACACCCCGGCGGGCAACGGGCCGTTTCCCCTGATGATGTTCTTCCACGGCAGCGGCTTCGTGCTGTGCAGCCTCGATACGCACGACGGCATGTGCCGCA
>CAZQGK010000111.1:0-2903 GCA_964592945.1 uncultured Candidatus Saccharibacteria bacterium | reverse complement strand
GTGCCGGGGCGTGGCATCGTCTTGAATGAGCCTTCCGTCGTCGCCGTTTCCGTGCGCGATAATAAAATACTTGCCGTCGGCAACAATGCAAAGGAGATGGTAGGACGAACTCCCGGAGAGATAATCGCGTACCGTCCCATGAAAGACGGTGTCATCGCGGATTATCGTGTGACCGAAGCGATGTTGCGATACTACATCAAGAAATCTCTCGGCAAGTGGAATCTGTTCAAGCCGGAGGTCATGATAAGCGTACCGGCCGGCGTCACATCGACGGAGCGTAGAGCTGTTGTAGAAGCAGCGACGAAAGCTGGTGCGCGCGAAGCATATGTGGTCAAAGAGCCGATACTCGCCGCTATCGGCGCGGGCATCCCGATACACGAAGCGCGCGGGCATATGGTCGTTGATATCGGAGGAGGCACGACCGACGTCGCAGTCATCTCGCTCGGCGGTATTGTCGCCTCCACATCCGTAAAATGCGCGGGCAACGCCATTGACCACGCGATCGCCGACTACATCAAGAAAACATCCAACCTCGGCATCGGCGACAAAATGGCGGAAGAGGTGAAGATACAGATAGGTTCGGCCGTGCCCGTAGACGAGGAGCTCACGATGATGGTGAAAGGCAGGGACCATCTCACCGGATTGCCGCGTTCCATCGAAGTGGGTACCAACGAAGTCGTGCGGGCGATAGGAAAAGAATTGCGCACGATAATCAATGCCATGAAAGACGTATTGCAGGAAACCCCGCCGGAGTTGGCCGCCGATATTATCGACAACGGCATCATCATGACAGGCGGCTCATCGCTATTGCGTAATTTGCCCGAGCTCGTCTTCCGTCGCACGGGGGTTAAGGCCCGTGTCGCCAAAGACGCGCCGTACTGTGTCGCCAAAGGGACAGGCGAAGCGCTCAAACATCTGGATGCCTACAAAAAAGCGATAATCTCCAAAAGGTAAGTATCAAGTAGCAGGTATCAAGTATCAAACAATACCCAAGTATCAATTGCGAGTTTTTTGCACAATCGCACTGAAAATCTTCGTAAGTTCCAAGGACTCTTGCAGAAGCGCTGCATGAGGTTGACGAAGAGAATCTGGGACGTCGGCCAAAAGACCAAGCCAATAGTTACTCTCTTTCGCCTCTTTGCGACAAATCTTCGCTCGCATTCCAAAGTCTTTCTTACTAAGAGCCTCTTGTGCCTCGATGTAGTTAGCACCGACTGAACCAGACGAACGAATGAGTTGCGCACCGTCTGCGGAATTGATAATCCCGCGTGGAAGTTTTCTTACAAATGCTCGTACCTCTTGTGCGAATCGAAAGGTTCTGCCTTCAAGGTCGCTGCGAGGTTTTGCTCCCTGCATACTGATACTTGTCTGATACCTGGAACTTGAAACTTGATACTTCTACTACTGCTTCGGTTGTTGGAGTTTTTCAATATCCCGCATTAACTTTCGCAGGTCGGATTGAATCTCGACGAGCGTCTTCTTTTGTTCGGCTTTTTGCGCCTCATCCTCCGTCTCGTCCTCGGTTATTTCCTCCACATCCTCCGAAATGTCCTCCACGTCCTCCTGCAGTTCATCGACGTCTTCTTGGATTTCGCCGATGTCCTCCTGCATCTCTTCGATATCCTCACTCACCTCTTCAATGGACTCGGTCGTGTAGTTGATAGTCATCTGAATGAAGATGGAAAGATAGATCGCTTCGAGCGAAACGATGGTCGTGAGTATCAGCAACATTTCTTCGAACTCAACGAATCCGTAGTTGACTGCAAGGAAACTACAGATAAAAAGCAGCGTATGAACTACAAGCGATAATGGTGAGCCGATCCAGCGTGTTGCCGTCAGCGCCGCCTTCTGTATCCGTTTCATGCGCGGGAGTATAGCATTGCAAATTGGTATACTGTCGAGATGTCAACACATCTGGTAGGGAATACCCATTTGGTGGCCGGGAATGCCGAGTTGATACCGCAGATATTGGCCATACTCGAACAAGAGGGTATTGATACGAAAGGGAATCCCGATATCTATATCCGTGAATATTCCAGATTTGGCATTGATGAGGCGAGGGAACTGCGCGAACGGGCCAACTCGCGCGCCATCCGGGGCGGCACCCGCACATTTATCATTGCGACCCCGGGCATGACGAATGAGGCGCAGAACGCACTTTTGAAAACGCTGGAAGAGCCGCCGGCGGACGCGGCGTTCTTCTTCGTTGTGCCGTCGCCTGAAATGTTGCTACAGACGCTTCGCAGCCGCGCGCAGATACTTGAGCTGCAACACACAGAAGAAGAACACGCGTTGAGCGCAAAAGATTTTCTAGCCGCGCCTCCGCAAAAACGTCTCGATATGTTGAAGCCGCTCCTCGAAAAAGGTGAGGACGATAAGCGCGATATCGGGAGTATCGTGAGCTTCTTGTCCGCTCTTGAACGACTTTTGCAAAAGAAGCCTGACGGCCTTCATGCGATATACCGGGCGCGGAAATATATTGGGGACAAAGGCGCGCTCGTCAAACCACTTCTTGAACAGGTCGCGCTTCTTGTGCCGAAAATATAATAGAAAAAATATAGTACAATGGCCGATATGAACTACGATTTCAAAACGTTTGAAGGGAAAGCCGCAGCCGCACGTGAGTGGCTTGGCAGGGAATACGGCGGCTTGCGCACCGGCCGCGCCGCGCCCGCAATTCTCGACGGCATCATGGTCTCAGCCTACGGCTCGATGACTCCGCTCAAACAAGTGGGGAATGTAGGAGTGGAGGATGCGCGGACCTTGCGTGTCTCTGCATACGACGCGGGGCTCATCAAAGACATCGAGCGCGCTATCACCGCAGCCAATCTCGGTGTGGGCACGACTTCCGACGGCTCCAACATTCGCGTCACATTTCCCGAGCTTACCTCGGAGCGCAGAGA
>CAZQGK010000110.1:0-2911 GCA_964592945.1 uncultured Candidatus Saccharibacteria bacterium | reverse complement strand
ACCCAAACCCAAACCCAAACCCAAACCCACGCCGCCACTTGCGGCGGAATGCGGCGGGTCGCATGCGAGTGGCGCGCCAGTTGCTGTCAAGTCGCTGTCATTTACAAAAGGAGATGGATACTTGGCGTGTGATCGCTGGCGCTGATCCCAGTTCATGATCTGCAGGTATGGAAGGCCATTTGATTCGTATAGGATAACTAACCCATATTCATCGTGGCCCTTTGCAGCCGCAAGTTCTGTTAGCCAATTTAATACCTGGGCGTTTGTGACTTCCTTGAGAGGGAAACAGCGGGCGCGCATGATCTGCGGCCGTGCATCCATCCTCCCGAAGTCGTCAGATACAACCAGTAGCCGGTAGAAAAATACCTCGGCCTCTGGTGATAGGTTGTTGATCTTTTCAGAATCAACAATTCCCTCCTTGAGCAGGCGATTAGGCATCATGTGCACCGGCTTTCTGGAGTTGGTTTACGTGTAACCATTTTATTTTCTCCGTGTTATCCCCGTGATTTATATAAGGAACCCAGCATGACAATCCACGGAGAAAATCGTCCGGCCTTGCAAAGCCGTGCTGGGTTGTACTGCAAAAATATTTAATCCTTCGTCTGTCCAACGCAACGCAGGCGCGGACAGCGCTGACACAGATCCGCATTGTCCTCGCGCGGCATCAAAGGCAGACGGCCGTCGGTTGTCCGGTGCATGAACTCGGCCGCGAACTCCAGCTTCTCGGCCAGCTCAGCAGAGATTTTGCGATGGTACTTTGCGCCGATTGCCGCGTACTGATACAAGCTCATCCGGTGAGAACCCACCGCCTTTGCCAGTTGCGCCTGCTCTGGCACCGTTGCCGCCTTCATCCATTCTCTTAGGTTTGCCATACTGTGATCCTGTTTATAATCTGTCGCCGATTGTATATTAATTTGCAAAATATGCAAATATTTTTTTGTTGCATTTAATTTGCTGCCATGTATAATTACGGCATCGGCACTGCGTTTGCCGTATAACCACAGGAGACAAGCATGAATCAACAGCTGGACACGATAATCACCGAACTGCGCGGCATGCGTGAGGATTTGAGCGCCATAACATTTTCCCCAGATAATACTAACAATCTGGTTGACGCCGCCGTTCCGTTTGCATCAAAATATAATCAGGACGCCATGGGCGACCTCGAAGGATACACGCAGGTGCAGATCACCGTCACCGTCGGCCAGCTCCGCAGTTTGATCGCGGCAATCGCAGAAGTTCAGTAAAGGAGATAGCAATGAGCACACAAGTACAACAGAAAGAGCAGGGGCCTGTCGCTCAGTTCAGCGGCTTCATGGATCGCCTCAAGCCGCGGCTTGCTTGGTGGCTTGCTAAGAACACAATTTAAGGAGTAGGAAAAATGACCGCACCCATGGTTAAAACACAATCAACAGCGCTGACCGCGATGAATGAGGATGAGCTGATTAACGTACTGCGCAACTCGCTCTACCCGGGCGCGCAGACGGACAGCATCAAGATGGTAATTGGCTACTGCAAGGCGTCCGAATTAGACCCCATGCAGAAGCCTGTGCATATCGTTCCGATCTGGGACGGCAAACTCAAGACTATGCGCGACGTGGTGATGCCTGGCATCGGTCTTTATCGCACCCAAGCTGCGCGCTCTGGTGAGTACGCCGGGGTGAGCGATGCAGAATATGGCCCAGATTTAATCGAAGAATTGGGCGGACAAAAAATAACCTTCCCATCATGGTGCAAGGTGACAGTAAAACGCCTGATGGCCAATGGAGCCATCGCGGAATTCTCAGCAACGGAGCGCTGGAAAGAGAACTACGCAGTTAAGGGCGGTCAGGATAAAAGCGTCGCCCCAAATTCCATGTGGACAAAGCGCCCTTATGCCCAGCTGGCTAAGTGTGCCGAAGCGCAGGCGCTGCGTAAAGCATTCCCAGAGGTCGGCTCTGCACCAACGGCTGACGAAATGGAAGGCAAGCAGCTGGATGATTCGCAGACTGTTGAGGCTACCGCCACAGTCGTCAAAGAAGAAAAGCCAGAGCTTCCAACTATGGACAAAGAAGAGGTTGTCACCCGCTACGGAACAGACGTGATTAACGACGACAGCGGCGAAGTGACCAAGTTCAGTAAGAAGTCGCTCATTCAGCAAGGCGAAGCAAAGGCGCAGATGCTGATCGAGTTCCTGGCAGCGCGCTGCATTCTGACTGAGGCCGCTATCGCAGAAATCCAATCTTGGGAGAAAAAATAATGCAAATCGTAAACGTAAAACAAGGCACCCCAGAGTGGCACCTTCACCGCGCCACCGCCCTCAACGCCAGCGATGCGCCGGCAATGCTTGGCATCAGCAAGTACAAGTCTCGCGCCCAGCTCATCAAAGAGCGCGCCACCGGCATCATGCCGGAAGTTGACGACGCAACCCAGCGCCGCTTCAACGATGGACACCGCTTCGAGGCGCTTGCCCGTCCAGTCGCTGAGGGAATTATTGGCGACGAACTATCGCCAGTAACCGGCATGAATGGTAAATACTCGGCCAGCTTCGACGGTATTACGTTCGCTGGCGATGTAATCATGGAGCACAAAACTCTGAACGACGACATCCGAAAGGCTATCGGCGCAAATGGTAATGCTGGCGGGCTTGATGAAATGTATCGCGTCCAGATGGAACAGCAGCTCATGGTTTCCGGCGCAGGAAAATGCTTGTTCATGGCCAGCAAGTGGGATGGTGACACATTGGTTGAAGAGGTGCATGGCTGGTACATGCCAGACCATGTTCTACGCGCCCGCATTGTCGCCGGCTGGGAGCAATTCGAGAAGGATGTGGCCGCATACCAACACGTCGAAGTCTTGCCGCCCCTGCGCGGGCAGGCCGTCATGGACCTGCCGGCGATCTTCGTCCAGTTGGTTGGAAAAGTGGAGAACT
>CAZQGK010000109.1:0-2928 GCA_964592945.1 uncultured Candidatus Saccharibacteria bacterium | reverse complement strand
CGGGTACCGCAGTGAAGAGCTGCGCGACGATTGGTTTCTCTTCTTTCGAGTAGAGAAGTTTTTTCAGCAATTTTGCTTTGCCTTCTTGCGGCGCGAGCACCAGCCCGTCGGCGGAAGTAAATTCGCTGAACATTACCGAGGGCTTGCCGTAGCGCGCGATAAGCCGCCGGAAAGCGGCATCCGTGACGTCCTCCATCGGTGCTTGGACGAAAAGCGGCTTCGGCAGCTTGTGCCAGAATGATTGCATCGCCGAAATATAGCATAAAAACCGCATTTTTTGACAGTATGCTCAATAAGAGGTATAATCCCAGCGGCGGAAATTTGTTCTCACTCGTACCGCCAAAGCACTGGAAATGGAGCTAAGCGAAATGGCCGCAGATAATGGCGTTGACCTGGGCGAAATCCTTTCCCATCCCGAGACGTTTCTCGGCACGGGACCAATCGAAGATACGATGGTGGCGGACTGGCTGAAAGCCATGACGATGATGCGGCCCGAAGATATCGGGCGTATGGCACAGCGATATATCGGCAGTTTGCCGGCCGATCATGCGGGCGTCGTCCTGCAAGGCATCATTGAGGGTCTGCCCCCAGAGGAACTCGGCAGATTTTTCAAGGGGCGTGTAATCGTGCGCCTCAAGAACCAGAGCAAAGCCGAATAACGGCAGTTGGCGTCGAAAAGGGCGGCCCATGCGGTCGCCCTTATCGTTTATTGGGCACTTTGCTGCACCTCACCCTTTAATTTGTAATACGCGCGGTTCGCGAACCGTAGGTCCACATACTCGAGTGCGCCGCGCTTCCCTTTCAGCACCTCGGCCGAAAGTACGAGCTGCAGATTTTTCACAAGCGTACCCGCATCCGCTCCAAAGGATGCTTTAACGAAAAATCCTTCTTGCAGGGATATAAGAATATCCTGACCGATCGCCACCTCCGCCCCGAGCGGCGTAAAGCCGGCTTGTCCAAGATAGGTGAGAAGCGAGAGCAGTCCCGGCAAGTGCGCCTGCACGAACGACTCCCCTATGGGATAGGTCGAGGTGGCGCTGCCGTCGCGCGGCGGCAGACCGCCGGCAAAAATATATTGCGTACTCGAGGTGGCGGTACCCGCCCAACCCATCGGCGCATATATAAATCCGCCTGTATCCATCAAGTAGCACTCCCCTTGTTGTATTCCTGTGCACCAACGGGCGAAGGGCTCGCGTTCCTCTATCGTGATGATGATGTCCGTCGCAAACACGGAAGACCGCGTGATGCGGGCTGATTTGACGGGGTGCAAGAATGTGACGGCCTTCTCAAGCTCCGCCCGTGGGTACAGGAAAATATTGCGGCGCGAAAGTATACGGTACGCGCCGTCGTCGAGTACCGTCTCGACGTAACGTTGTATGTGTTCTTCCTTCATGCCGTTCGCGCCGACGATGGAGATGCCGGATATGTTGAATTGCGGCAAATACGAAATCCAACTGACGCCGTAGACTATCGCACCGCACAAGACGAGGATGCCGAGCGCAACGAGGGCACGGATGCGCCGGCGCTTCGCTCGCAGCGGCATTGGCCGCCTCGGAGGCTCGGGCGCGCGCGGGCCTTGCGGAGAAAAAAGCGGCACCTGCCCCGCCGGCGGGCGCTTGTTTCCACGGCCCTGCCGCAGATCGATGACGCCCCTACTTTTTGATGACATCTTTGCCCATATAAGCCCGAAGTGCCTCCGGGATTGCTATCGAGCTGTCCTCACGCTGATTATTCTCGACTATCTGACAAAGGATGCGCGGCATCGCGAGCGCGGTGTTGTTGAGCGAATGCACGTAGCGCACTGTGCCGTTTTCATCGCGGTAACGGATATTCAAGCGTCGTGTCTGGAAATCGTGGAAATACGAAGACGAGTGCGTCTCGCGATACTTCTTCTCGCTGGGCATCCATGCTTCGATATCATACTTCTTGACCTGCCCTAATCCCAAGTCACCGCCGCAATTCACGACCACGTGGTACGGTAATTTGAGTTCCTGCAACAACGCCTCGGAATTCGCAGTGAGTTCTTCGTGATATTTCACCGACGCCTCGTGGCTCGCTTCGCAAAGTACTACCTGCTCGTATTTCACGAATTCGTGGATACGGAAAATTCCTTTTGTATCCTTGCCGTGACTTCCCGCTTCGCGACGGAAGCATGGCGAGAACGCGAAAAATTTGATGGGCAGGTCTTTTTTGTCGAGTATCTCTTCCATGTAGAACCCCATCGAAGCGACTTCGGCCGTGCCGGCCAGATATTCTCCGTCCTGCGTCTTATAGAGATCATCCTCGGATTGCGGCAAGTAGCCCGTGCCGACGAACGATTCGCGGCGAACGAGTGAAGGGACTATCATCGGCGTAAAGCCGTCGCGCGACATAAAACGGTCCTGCACGAAGCGTTCGAGCGCCCACACGAGCCGCGCACCGTCGTTTTTCAAAAAGTAGCCGCGGAAGCCGGCAACCTTGGCGCCGCGCTCATAATCCGCCATGTCATGCATGAGGAGAAGCTCGGAGTGGGTCTTTGGCTCAAAATCAAATTTCGGCAATTCTCCCCACACACGCACTTCCTGATTGTCGGCATCGGAGTCCCCGTCCGGCACCGACATGTCCGGCACATTCGGGACAAGCACCATCATAGAACGCCACTCTTTCATGATTGCCTGCATTGATTCTTCGGCGAGCTTGAGGGTCTCTTTGACACTCTGCATGCGTGCGATGACTTCCTGCTTTTCGGTATCTGACTTTGCCGACGCGATGGCATCGGATGCGATGTTCTGCTCCGCGCGCTTTTCGTCTATCGTAAGCTGCAACCCGCGGCGTTTGTCGTCTACCGCAAGGAGTTTGTCGATGTCTATCTCGATGTGCTTTTTCTTCGCCCCCGCAGCGACAATGTCCTTATTTTCTCTGATAAACTTAATATCCAACATATCAGGA
>CAZQGK010000108.1:0-3093 GCA_964592945.1 uncultured Candidatus Saccharibacteria bacterium | reverse complement strand
ATTTTATGTAATAATACCCGATATGTCGTTGGTCCCCAAGCGGGAATACGTCGTACTGCTCCTTGGCGACGTCGTCGTGTTCGCGGTCTCTCTCTGGGTGACCCTTGCGCTGCGCTATCTAGAAGTCCCGAGTGCGGACCTTTTTTGGCGGCACCTCGTGCCATTTTCGATTCTCTTTGCGGCGTGGGCGGTCATGTTTTTCCTTGCGGGCCTCTACGGGCGACATACCCGGTTGTTCAGAAGCCGTCTTGCGACGACCATTCTCTATACCCAGATGATCAACGTGGGTCTAGCCGCCCTCTTTTTCTTTTCCATTCCCGCCTTTGGTCTCGCCCCAAAAACGATCTTACTCCTGTATCTCATCGTTTCTTTCGGACTCATATTCCTTTGGCGTGTGATGTTGTATCCGCATGTGCGAAGCCGCCGCAGGCTCAAAGGGGTCCTCATCGCCTCAGGCCCGGATGCGCATGCGCTTGCTGAGGAGGTGGCATCGGACGCGCGCTTTCCCTTCGCTTTTGAATATGTAATTGATACCGCGCATGCCCCTTCGCACGAGGTGATACAGCAGGCGTGTCGCGTTGCCGAAGAAGACGACGTCACGTTTTTGGTCGTTGATTTCTCCGACAAAGCGGTATCTGCGGCGCTTCCGATAGTCTATGACGCCGCGTTCCACAAACATCGTTTCGCTCTTCTTGACGCGGCGTCTCTCTACGAAGAAGTATTCGAGCGTGAGCCGTTGTCGCTCATACAATATGAATGGGTGCTCGCCAACGTGAGCGCTTCGCGAATATACGACACCGTGAAGCGGTTGCTCGATATCGCCTGTGCCGCCGCCGGGGCGCTCCTCTCACTGGTTTTCTACCCGTTCATCGTACTTGCGATAAAGCTTGATGACGGCGGCGACATTTTCATCGTGCAACAACGCGTCGGCCGGTTCCAGCAACCTATTCGAATCATTAAATTCCGCAGTATGAGCGGTAATGACGAAGGTAATTACGGGAATAGCGGGAAAACCAAACTCAAGGTGACTCGTGTCGGCTACTGGCTGCGCCTCTTGCGCTTAGACGAGTTTCCGCAGCTGTGGAACGTACTACGGGGCGATCTTTCACTTGTCGGTCCGCGGCCCGAGCTGCCCGCTCTCGCGGCGCAGTACAGTGCGCGCATCCCGTATTACAATGCACGGTACCTGATTGCTCCGGGGTTAACCGGCTGGGCGCAGGTGCGGCACGATCGCGATCCGCATCACGGTACGGACATGGTCGAGACAAAGATGAAGCTTTCATACGATCTCTACTATCTCGCGCATCGCTCGCTTTTACTTGATTTGTTTATTATGCTTCAGACGGTGCGCATCTTCGTGACTGCGCGCGGTTCCTGATAAAGAATATGAAAAAAGCAGTTGTAACAGGCGGAGCAGGCTTCATCGGAAGCAATCTCTCGCATGCGCTCGTGGCGGCCGGATGGGAGACGCACATCATCGACATCGACCCGTCTTTCCGCAAAGACACGCTGCCGAAGGAGGCAACACTCCATGTGCTCGATGTCCGCTCGACGGATGCCATACAAAAGATTATGGAAGGGGCCGATGTGGTATTCCACGCCGCCGCGGTGCCGCGGGTACCATATTCGCTCGAACACCCCGTGGAGACGACCGACCAAAACGTGACAGGCACCGTGTCTGCGCTCACCGCCGCGGCGCGTGCAAAGGTGCGCCGATTTATCTATTCCGCATCGGGCTCGGCGTACGGCGAGCAAAAGACCCTTCCACTCGTTGAGACGATGGCTGCGAATCCCGTCAATCCGTACGGGCTGCAAAAATACGTCGGCGAGCTTTTCACCAAGCTGTGGTCGGAGACGTACGGCATCGAGACGGTGAGCCTACGGTATTTTAATGTCTATGGTCCGGGGATGGACCCGAATGGCGCGTATGCGCTTGCGGCAGGGAAATTTGCGCTGGCGCGCAAGAACAACGAACCGATTACGATATTCGGCGACGGCACGGTTACGAGAGATTTCACACACGTTTCGGATGTTGTTAACGCAAATATGCTCGCCATCGACAGTCCGAATGTGGGGAAGGGCGAAGTAATCAACATTGGAGCAGGCCGGAATGTCTCCATCAAGGCGCTCGCCGATATGTTCGGCGGCGAGGTTGTGTACGGCCCTCCACGGATCGAGGCCCACGACTCACTTGCCGACAACAGTAAGGCAAAGAAGTTGCTCGGGTGGGAGCCTACAATACGGCTGGAAGATGGTATTATGGTGCTTAAGCAAGAAATGGGAATAACATAAACAGGGCATGATACTAGACGGCAAAGCAATAGCAGAGGACATGTACGAGGCGCTCACAAAGCGCCGCGCTCTTTTTGGGCGTAACATCAAACTCGGCATTATCGTCGCGGGCCCATCTCCCGTCATAGACTTGTTCGTACGCATCAAGACGCGCGCAGCGACAAAACTGAATATTGAAATGGTACGCATCGACATTCCGGACGGCATGGATACGGCCACTGCGGCGGAGCAGGTAAAATGGCTGGCCGCAGATGTAGATGCTGTCATCGTCCAGTTGCCGCTGCCAAAATCGCTTGATACCAATGCGATACTTGCCGCCATTCCGCCTGAGAAAGACGTCGACGCGCTTAACCCGACGATTCCCGAAGACAAACACCCCGTCTTTGCGCCCGTCGCGCTCGCGGTCGTTGAGCTCTTGAAGCGTGCAGGCGTAGAGATAAAGGGAAAGAAGACGGTCGTCGTCGGTGCCGGTCGCCTCGTCGGCGCTCCGAGCGCAGTCCTTCTAAAGCGCCTCGGCGCCCGCGTGTCCATGTTTACCCTCAAAGAGGGCTCCGTTCACGACCTTAAGGATGCCGACATCGTTGTCTGCGGCGCGGGCAATCCCGGATTCATAAAACCGGAACATATCAAAGAGGGGGTTGCGATGATAGATGCCGGTGCTTCCGAATCCAAAGGCAGGGTGGTAGGGGACGCCGATCCCGCGTGCGCGGAAAAAGCCTCGGTCTTTAGCCCCGTCCCCGGCGGTGTAGGCCCCGTCGCCGTCGCGATGATTTTCAGGAATCTCTTCGATCTGCTCGAAAA
>CAZQGK010000107.1:0-3127 GCA_964592945.1 uncultured Candidatus Saccharibacteria bacterium | reverse complement strand
AAATTATCAAAAAATTCGTTTCAGAAGCTAGAGTTGAGAAAGCTTACACTATCGCCAGCATCATCTTTCTATTTATTTCTGGTTCTAAAATCTCTCTTTATAATTGAATGCTTGGTAATTGTAAAACCAAAAGTTTTAATACCTGTTTGTGGTATAATAAGGCATGTTGGTTATAAAAATTGATATGGATAATTTAGGGGGGTGGTATCATAAAACATATATATTTAAGACTTTGTACGGCGTTTTTCTTAACTGCAATGTTAATTGGTTGTGGCGGTGGCACCTCTAATGGGGGCAGCGGCTCATCTGCAGTTAGTCTCGGCACTTTACCTGGTGGCGCGCAAGTTGTAGTCAGTGCTGCAACTTTTTCTGTAGATAGTGCGCATGGAAGTAAGAATGTTGGTACCATTAGTATACGCGGTAACGCAAGTGCAGGCAATTATACCCTATCCCTAAATGAAACAACTACTTCTGGAACTCCATCAGATAATACCTTAGTCCTAAACCCAGATCCATGCACGATTGGCTCTGGCGGTAGTTGTAATATAGTTTATACTAAATATAGTTCATTAGTTGTTAATCATAGCGTACAAATAATTGCTACTGATAGCAAAGGTAATTCAATAGCGTTACCAATTAAGATTCAAGTCCATGTTAGTGCAACAGCATTATCCACCTCAAGCTTTCAATCAGCGGTAACTGCGATGGCAGTAGACAGTTCGGGCAATGTTTATGCGGCAACCAACGGTACTGCAACTACTCCCGCTCAGGTTTGGGTAGCGGCATCAAGTGATAGTCCAACCTGGACTCAAGAACCTGCCTTACCAGCGAGTAATGGTAACTATCCAGTTAATACAATGATTACTGACTCAAATAATAATCTCTATATTCATACCACAGAAGGTATTAGTGGGACATCATGGAAATTGGTCGGTAATACTTGGCAAAAATTGAATATGCCGGCGGTCAATACCTATTTTTATTCAATGGTTGCAGATAATTCTGGTAATGTCTATGCTGGTGGTTGGGATGGACAGCAAGGGGCAATTTTTGCATTAGCATCAGGTAATACTTCTTGGGTTACTTTGCCTCAGGGTAATATTCCTGGTTATGGTACCAACCCAACATCAAATCGGTATAACTTTGCGACAGCGATGACTATAGATAATGTAAATCATAATATCTATATTGGCACCCTGGGTGGTAATGTCTATGCATATTATCTTCCGGGCTCAACCGTTGGCCCGCAAAATACATTATATACCATCCCTACACCACCTACCGGTAGTAGAGTCACTGCATTAACCATGGGACTAGGTAGCAATACTGCAGTCTTTGCTGCAACTGTTGGTAATGGTTTGGCACAATTAATCTGTTTACCACAAAACTGTGCGGGTACAAATCAACCCAATTGGGCTGCCAATTCAGGTAATTATCATCTACAACCACCAGCAAATACAATTTTTGCCATGACCTATAGTCAAGATTATCCAGGCCAAACTGATTGTGGTACGCTACATTTCATAACAGATGGTAGTCAAAGTGAATGGAGTGATCAAACCTGTGGTATTGGTGCACAGTTTGGTGGTGGCACACCAGCTAGTGCCAATTGGGATGGGGGTATAGTACCACCAAGCACTACATCAATTTATCAAATGGTTATGAATGTGAATGGTGCAATATATGCAGGGACATCAGATGGTAATGTCTTGATGAAGAGAAAAACTTTTAATTTAATTATAAATTCTATGCAGTTTCCATCTAATTTTAGTAGTAATATAGGTAATAATTGTCAAAATGTTTTACCTGGAAATAATTTATGTACGCTTACTTTACCTGCAAACTTTACTGGGGATGATACGATACGATTATATGCCATTGCACACACCACCGATAGTGATAATTGGTGCACTGTTTCAGTGGATTTAAATACTGCGGTTAGCAGAGAAATTTTGAATATTTCTCCAACTGCTTTTAAAGCACCTAGATACTGTAGCATGACATTGGCGTCAAACATATTTTCCGTTTCTAATCAAGGTTGTGTTACTGATCAAAGTAGTGGCTTAATTTGGTCTACAACCATGCTATCTGCTGGCACATACGATCAAGTAAATAGCCAAATTAGCCAGATAAATACAAATGGAGGTAGATGCGGTTTTAGTAATGGCTGGAGATTGCCGAGTGATACTGAGCTACTGCCACTCGTACCCTCATATATAACACCAGAATATACTACCGCTTTTTGGAATTATAGTGGATTTGCTTTTCCTAATAGCACTCTAACTCTATGGTCTTCAACTCCAACTCCAACTCCTCCGTATACCGATAATACTCAATTTGTCTTCGCAGTTAATTATAGTGGTACAAATTACATAGGGTTTGTTCTCCTATCTGATATTTACCCAGCATTAATGGTGCATGATCAATGAAAGTAAATTGAAGTTAAAGGTGCAAAGTTGCTCCAGATAACAACTTAGCATGCGGAAGCACATCGAATAATAGGTATGTGATAGAATAGCACACTGGATAACCGTTGGTTATGTTTTGTTAAGCAAATTTTATAAAACTGGAGTATGTTATGAAAAAACTATGTCTATCATTGTTAATTATGTGTGGGTTGGCTTTTGCAGATCAATGTGATAAAGGTGCACAAACAGTTGTTGCCAAATTAAAACAACACAATAGAAGTTCGGTAACGCTGAATTATTCATCTGACCAAAAATCTAAAAAAGATGCATGTATTGCTGCGATAAAAAAATTGAACGCAAGTATTACAGTTAATGAAAATCTTGTATCTGGAACGGATAAATTTAAATTCTCCAAATAATTAAGTTAGTAAATAAATTGTAGATAAAAATATTGGCAGATGATATATCTGCCAATATTTTTATTAATTCTAATAGCTTAATCTCAGAATAAAAATTATGGCCACAAAGTTAGGTGTTTCACGTGAAACATCCTTGAAAGGCATGTTATAAGTACAGCGTCATGCATGATTATCAAATTATTCTTAATATTTTAGTTAAAGTTTTGTCTGGTAAAAATTTAAATGAAGTATTTACTCGAGAAATAAGTGCTTCACAACAAGCATTAAATATAAGCAAGATCAAGGATATTAGTTATGGAG
>CAZQGK010000106.1:0-3142 GCA_964592945.1 uncultured Candidatus Saccharibacteria bacterium | reverse complement strand
TTATCGCGGGTACGAAATATCGCGGAGAGTTCGAAGAGCGCCTCAAGGCGGTCATGAAAGAGGTTGAGCGCTCAGAGGGAAAGATAATTCTTTTCATCGACGAGATACACACGCTCGTGGGCGCGGGCGCTGCCGAGGGCTCAATGGACGCTTCCAACATGTTGAAACCGGCGCTCGCGCGCGGTGATATCCGCGTCATTGGCGCGACCACCATCAAAGAGTACCAAAAGCACATCGAGCACGATGCGGCACTCACACGCCGTTTCCAGCCCGTGTACATCAATGAGCCTTCCGTAGAGGACGCCATAGCCATTTTGCGCGGGCTCAAAGAGCGTTACGAGCTCTACCACGGCGTACACATTACCGACGACGCGATGATAGCGGCCGTACAGCTGTCGGCACGATATATTACGGAGCGATTTTTGCCCGACAAAGCCATAGACCTCATCGACGAAGCGTCGTCCGCACTCAGACTCTCCCTGGAGAACAAACCGCCCGTACTTGAAGACGCTCATCGAAAAGTGACGCGCCTGGAGATCGAACGTGAGGCCCTCAAGAAGGAATCCGAGGCCGAGGATGGCAAGGCCCGCACGCGCACACGGACGATAGAGAAGGAAATCGCAGACCTTCGCGATTCTACGCGCGAGCTCGAGGTCAAATGGAAGAACGAGAAAGATACCCTCGCCGAGATAAAGCGGGCCAAAAATGACCTTGAACAGGCCCGTATTGAGGCTGATGCCGCAGAGGCCGCCGCCGATTTCACGAAGACCGCCGAAATGCGCTACGGGAAGATTCCGCTCCTGGAGAAAGAGATAGAGACGGCGCAGAAACGCCTGAAGAAGCTCCAGCAGACGCGACGCGTATTGAAAGAAGAGATAACCGAAGAAGACATCGCCGCGGTCGTTTCCCGTTGGACCGGTGTGCCCGTTTCGCGAATGCTCGAAGAAGAGGCCGAAAAGCTCTCACGCATGGAATCCGAACTGAAAACACGTATCGTCGGCCAGGATGAAGCGGTACAGAAGGTCTCGGACGCTATCAAACGCAGTCGTGCGGGGATTGCCGACCCAAACCGTCCTGTGGGCTCTTTCCTTTTCCTCGGTCCTACGGGCGTCGGCAAGACCGAGCTTACCCGCGCACTTGCCGATTTCCTTTTCGACAGCGAAAAGGCTTTGATCCGCGTCGACATGTCCGAGTACATGGAAAAACATTCAGTCTCCAAGATGATAGGCAGCCCGCCGGGCTATGTCGGCTACGATGAGGGCGGGGGACTCACCGAGCTCGTACGTCATCGCCCGTATTCGGTCATTCTCTTCGATGAGATCGAAAAGGCGCATCCGGAAGTGTTCAACATCCTTCTTCAGGTCCTCGACAACGGCCGGCTGACGGACGCAAAGGGCCGCACCGTCAACTTCAAGAACTCGGTCATCATTATGACCTCCAACATCGGCTCCGAGCACATCGACAAGATGTCGGGCCTTGGTTTCGGAAGCGGGCTCAGCAAGACCGAGGGCGAACGCTACGAACAGGTGAAGGAAAAGGTGATGAGTGCGCTCAAGGAATTCTTCCGCCCGGAGTTTTTGAACCGTCTCGACGAGATAGTTCTCTTCAACATCCTTTCGACCGATGCCATTATGGACATCGTGCGCATGCAGACCGACATCGTCGCCAAACGCCTGGAAGAGAAACACATCAAACTTACGCTCACCGATGCGGCGATCACGCACTTGGCAAAAGAAGGCTACAACCCTCAGTACGGCGCCCGACCGCTCAAACGCCTCATCCAGACGAAGATACTTACGGCCGTCGCCAACATGATGGTCGCTCGCGGCGTCATGGAAGGGGGTTCCGTCACCGTGGATTTCGACCCGTCAGGCGGAACCGACAAAAAAGGCGATTTCAAATTCGACGTGCGCAAAGGTCCCGAACGCCATCGCGGTGCACGCTCTCGCGCAAAGGTTGCTGCGTAAGGCCAGTTTTGCTTACGTAAGCGCGTACGTCAAAAGCAGGACGAACGCCGTTCCCCAGTAGATACTCCAGAATATCTGATAGTTGTGGTTATGGCCGGGCCAATCCGGCCAATAGTTAAGTTTTCTCTGTATGAAGAACGCCTCCTTTCGGAGCAGATAAATCAGGTGGATGGACAGGTCGTAGGCGACCATAGCGATAACGATAAACAACAGAATTTCCCTCATGTGCGCCGGGGAGGATTCGAACCTCCGTAGACCGAAGTCGCATGGTTTACAGCCATGTGCATTTGACCACTCTGCCACCGACGCAACAGTGCACAGTATGCCGTATTTTTCCGCATGCTACAATATTTTCATGACCCGCAAAGAGCTGGTTCGGAGCCTTGCCATTTTTCTACTGGTTTTCATCGTCGCCCCGTCTGTTGTACTCGCGGCCAATGCATTGCCGGGGCAGATAGTTCCTGCGAGCTGCAATGAGGTCGGCGGGTGCAAATCCATCTGCGACATCGCGACGGTTGCACAGAACGTGCTTAACACCGGCATTTATGTCGCGGTGTTCCTCTCCGCGGTGCTCTTCGCGTGGGCAGGCTTCCTGTATCTCACCAGCGTGGCGGGCAATGAGATCTCACGTGCCAAAGAGATATTTGCGAATGTCGCCATCGGGCTCGTCATCATCCTTGCGGGGTGGCTAGTGGTGGATACGCTCATGAAGACGCTTACCAACCAGAGCGGGGGTTTTGGTCCGTGGAACAAGGTGTGTGAACTCTTCTCACAAGTCTCGGCGCTCGTATAGTTGCGTAACTAGAGGGTTTTCTGTATAGTGTCGCCCATGTCACAGGATCAACTTTTCAGACTCGCGTGTTCGAAGTGCGACCGTACGAATTATTGGTCGCGCAAGAATCGCAAGCTCGTCACGCGCAAAATAGAACTCAAGAAATACTGCAAATGGTGTAAAGCTCATACTAAACACAAGGAAGCCAAGAAATAGTCGCACGCGCTGAGCGGTTACGATATACTCAAGCCCATAGGGTCCGTACTCGAGGATCGTATGCACCCTTCGTTCGAAGTAAATGAAAGCAAGCTTTCATTTCCGATTCTCACTCGGGTCCATAGTTCAATGGTAGAACATCGGTCTCCAAAACCGATGACCTAGGTTCGATTCCTAGTGGGCCCGC
>CAZQGK010000105.1:1861-3177 GCA_964592945.1 uncultured Candidatus Saccharibacteria bacterium | reverse complement strand
CTTGGAAAGCGTGTGTGCCGCAAGGCACCGAGAGTTCGAATCTCTCCGCCTCCGCATCCGATGCAAAGGCGCCCCTTGCGGGCGTTTTTGCATCGGGAGGACGAGATTCGAAAGACGGAGCGCAACGGTGCGAGTCGGGGTCGCGCGAATTTTCAGCAGAAAATTACGTGTGACCGAATCTCTCCGCCTCCGTATCTATACACACCGGCAACTCGACACGTCTGATGCAGGGGATATGATTGACGCACTATGACCGTCGTCACCATTTGGCCGATTCTTGCCGCAGGCGCCGCTTCCGTACTCATCGGATGGATTTGGTACCATCCGCGCGTTTTTGGTGCGACGTGGATGCGCCTTGCAAACATAACGCCCGAGATGGCGGAGCGCGGAAAAAAGATGATGCCGCTCTACGCACTCATCGGCTTGTGTGCAAGCATGCTCATCGCGTACGTGATGAATTACGTCGGCATCGCGTTCCAGATCTATGATTGGGTCGGCGCCGTCTTTGAGCTTGCGCTCTGGTCCTGGCTCGGCTTTGTGGTGCCCGTCACGCTCGGGACGGTCTTATGGGAACAACGACCGCTCAAGCTTTACTTCATCAACGTCTCTTACTGGCTCGTATCTTTTATAGCAATGGCACTCATCCTCGTGCTCGGCTCACAGACGCTCATCGGGAGCCCGTACGATGTTCAGTACAGCACGGACGGACAATATATCAGTGAGTAGCACGGGGTGAGTATGAAGCGTTTTCTCCTCACGGTCGCTCTCGCAGCGATCTTTCTTTTTGGCGCTGTAACCTATAGTCTCTATCAAAAGCCCGCTGCGTCGCCGGCGCAGATCCAAGGGTTGCGGACGATACAACTGAAAGGGCAAACTATACGTATATCGGTCGCCGACACGGGGGCCTCGCGTGAACAGGGCCTGGGCGGCCGCGCAGGCCTCGCGGAAGACGAGGGGATGCTCTTTGTCTTCCCAAAAGACGGGGAATACGCATTTTGGATGAAGGATATGCGTTTCCCGATAGACATCATGTGGCTTTCGGCGGATGGAAGTATCGTATATATGGCTCAAAACGTGTCGCCGGACAGCTTCCCGCAGACCTTCCGGCCGGATGTGCCGGCAAGGTACGTTTTGGAACTCCCTTCGGGCTACGCAAAAGAGTATAATGTAGTCGTTGGAGACATTGTGCGACTCTGATGCCGAAAAAGGGGAGTTATCCACTTTCGTAGAAAGCGGAGGGGCATTCTCGCGGCGATACAATGAATCTCCCAATTAGGAGCAATTATTAAGGTAGTTGAAATGCGCATGACAACAAG
>CAZQGK010000105.1:0-1851 GCA_964592945.1 uncultured Candidatus Saccharibacteria bacterium | reverse complement strand
TGGGTGGAGCAAGAGTCGACGTGCTACCTTCGGGCGACACCGCAGCGATGCGGGTATACAAAAAATATCTGCCTAATATCCAAAAACGCGACGGGCGCGTTGTCCCTTTTGAATTCTCGAAGATGGTGAACGCCATACACAAAGCGATGATCGCTTCAAGCGAGGGTTCGGAGGACGAGGCAGCGGTCGTCGCGCACAAAGTCGCGGGCGAAATGATGCGCATCAGCAAGATATACAAGAATTTCCTTCCGACCGTCGAGGGTTGCCAGGATGAGGTCGAGCGACAACTCATCCTTTCCGACTACGTGGGTGCTTCCAAGGCTTATATTCTCTACCGTGCCGAGAGAAGCAAGATCCGCAAGGAGCAGGGCGAAGTGCCCGAGCACGTGCGCAAGCTTGCGGAGGAATCCAAGAAATATTTCAAAAATAATCCGCTAGGAGAATTTGTCTACCTGCGTACGTACGCGCGATGGATAGAAAGCGAACAGCGTCGCGAGACGTGGATCGAGACCGTCGACCGCTATGTCGGATTCATGAAAGAGAATCTCGGCGACAAACTCACCAAGCGCGAGTACGCGGAAGTGCGCGAAGCGATACTTTCGCAAGAAGTGATGCCGAGCATGCGCGCGATGCAATTCGCCGGCGGTCCCGCGCGCAAATGCAATACTTGTTTTTACAATTGTTCGTTCACCGCACCGGTCAAGCTCGAAGACTTCGCCGAGATAATGTATCTCTCAATGCAGGGATGCGGTGTCGGTTACGCGGTGGAAAGCCAGAACGTTCAGCAGCTCCCTCAAATCGCAAAGCAGACGGGTGAGAAGATCGCTACGCATATTGTTTCGGATACCAAGGAGGGTTGGTGCGATGCGCTTACTCTCGGATTGCGCACGTGGTACGAAGGCAAGGACATCGATTTTGATTTTTCGATGATACGCCCCGCCGGCGCACGGTTAAAGACAATGGGAGGCAAGGCGTCGGGCCCCGAGCCGCTCCGCTCGCTCCTCGCATTCGCCCGCGAGCGCATCCTCAAGCGCCAAGGACGACGCCTCCGCAACATTGATGCACACGATATCATCTGCAAGATAGGTGAGTGCGTGGTCGCCGGTGGAGTACGCCGCACGGCTATGATCAGCCTCTCCGACCTCGACGACGTGGAGATACGCGACGCCAAAAAAGGCCAGTTTTTCCTCACGGATCCGTACAGGAGTGTCGCCAATAACTCCGCCGTTTATGAGACGAAGCCGTCGAACGCCGAGTTGATGGACGAGTGGGTCGCACTCATGAAAAGTGGCACCGGCGAACGAGGCATATTCAATCGCGGAAGCTTGGAGAAGACAATGCCCGAACGCCGGCTCAAGTACCTCCAGAAAAAGCACGGCAAGAAGAACGGTTTCATCGGCCAGGTCGGTACCAATCCGTGCGGTGAGATCATTCTCCAGTCCAAAGAATTCTGCAATCTTTCTGAAGTCATCGCGCGTGCCGGCGACACCGAATCAACTCTGTTGCGTAAGGCAAGGCTCGCGACGCTCTTGGGTACCTATCAGTCGACGCTCACGAAATTCAATTACATCTCAAAAGAATGGACGGACAATTGCGAGGCAGAGCGCTTGCTCGGGGTCTCCATAACGGGGCAGTGGGATTCTCCGGTAGTCCGTGACGCCAAGGTCATGCGCAAAATGCGCGCGGCGACCATCAAGGCCAATCAAACCTATGCGAAACGTTTTGGCATTCCCGCGTCGCACTCGATTACTTGTGTGAAGCCATCGGGTACGGTGTCGCAGACTTTCGACTGCTCGTCGGGCATTCATCCGCGCCACTCACAGTACTACATCCGCCGCGTCCGTATCAGTG
>CAZQGK010000104.1:0-3182 GCA_964592945.1 uncultured Candidatus Saccharibacteria bacterium | reverse complement strand
GTCATCCGCAAGCTCTCCGAAGAGCGCGAGAATCTCGTCTTTATCCTCTGGGGCAACTACGCCAAGCAAAAAGGCGCCCACATCGACCGCACCAAGCACCTTGTCATCGAATCCGCCCACCCCTCCCCGTTCTCCGCCACCCGTTTCTTCGGCTCCAAACCCTTCAGCAAAACGAACGCGTATCTAGTCGAGCACACCAAAGAACCGATTGACTGGCTGTAAAAAAGCCGCCCCCTCGCACGAGACGAAGGTTTGGCTCTTCGTCCCCGCAGAGGGGGTCGTATTTGGTCAGGCCGCAACGGATTCTTTCTTGACGGGAACTGCACGCGGCCAGTGCGCGCTTAAAGTGTAGTCCCACCACATGGTCGACATACCGTCACGGCTCTCGCAATGCCTGACGTGGTGAATGCCGGGCCGTAAGCCCTGCGCCTTCATCCACGCCGCCATGGTAGCTGCGGCGCCTTTCAACTCACCCATCGCTTTGTCGGTTTGCGGACCGGTGAAGGGCGAGTACATGTACCACGTGAACATGCCCGCTTGGTGCCGAGGCTGAATGACCATGACGTCGAATCGGGTTTGTCCCCGACGCGCCGCATCCATTAGCACCTCGGGTAGTTTTTCGCAGAGCGCCTGGATTTGCTCAGTCTCACGAGCTTCATCCAGAGACTCCGCAGACGGGAATTGCTTGCGCGCTTGCGCCGTCAATTCCGCCAGCTTTGCCGCTAGGCTGTCTTGCATGGGAAAGATCCTCGCAAATGCGGAGCTGGTGCTCCTGGGTAGCTTTCAAGACTTTACGTTGCAAAACGCATATGTCAAGTTATTCCGATCACAGAGAATCGTCGCAAAGCGACTAGATTCGCAAGAGCGGAAGCAGTCTCTCTTTGTGCAAATGCGGGCCGATGATGGCTAAGTTGAGTTTTTCGGTCTTCAGGATGTCCTTTGCCACGCGATGGACATCTGCTGCGGTGACTTTTTCTATTCCCTTGATTATGTCCTCCAATGGTCGGATTTTGTTGATGCTCACGAGCGATGATGCCGCGTGCTGCGCGATAGCGCCGCTTGTTTCGAGGGCCAGGGTCATGCCGCCGATGATGTTGGCCTTCACTTTGGCCAGCTCTTTCGCCGATACTTTCGTCTTCTTCACCTTGCGAAACTCGGCGAGTATCGTTTCGACGGTCTTTTCAAGTTTGCCGTGCTCCACGCCCGCTTGCACCGCGAAGTAGCCTGTATCTGGGTATTTCTCCGTCAACGCGTGCACGGAATAGGCAAGTCCGCGTTTCTCGCGCACCTCGAGGAAAAGCCGGCTGCTCATACCGCCGCCCAAGAGCGAGGTGAACACTTCGAGCGCGTACTCGTCTTTATGTAGATATGGATACGCTGGCAGGCCGAGCATGAGCTGGGTCTGGTCGGTCTTCTTTTCTTTTATCGAGACGCGCGGAGCCTCTTGATCGCCTATGAAGGGGACGAGCGCAGGGGATTCGGATTTCTTTAGCCGGCCAAACTCTTTCTTAATCTTCGCCAGCACTTTCGGTGTCGAGAACGAGCCTGCGATGCTGACGATGGTGTTGGCCGGTGTGTAATTTCTCTTGAGGTAGGTGGAGAAGTCCGTGCGCGAAAATGTCCGGATATTTTCCTTGGGCCCCAGTATCGTGCGGCCGAGCGGATGCTCCACGCCGAAGATAAGCGCGTCGAAGACGTTATCAATCGTGCGCATCGGCATATCCTCATACATGTCTATCTCTTGAATGATGGCGCCGCGCTCTTTGGTTATCTCGCGGCCCGGCAGCGTGGAATTGAGAAAGATGTCGCTTATCACATCGAGTGCCGTGTCGAGATAGCCCGCGCTCACCTTGGCGTAGTAAGCCGTGCGGTCTTTTGCGGTGAAGGCGTTGTAGGAACTGCCGATGCCGTCAAGCTCTTCGCTGATTTCCCGCGCGCCTTTGCGCTTCTTTGTGCCCTTGAAGAACATGTGCTCCAAGAAATGCGCGAGCCCGTTCTCGTGCGCGTTCTCATACCGCGAGCCCGTACCCGTCATCACGAAGACCGTCGCGGTCTGGGTCGAAGACATCGGTACGAGCACGACGCGCAGCCCGTTCTTGAGTGTGTGGATGTCGTACTTCATGTCGTGCGCATAGTATCGCCTCACGGTTGATATAGCAAAAGCTAAGGCGTATATTGCCCGTGGACGTCACTTACGCGTCCTCAACTGTGAGGGCTTACTATGACGAAAATACTGCGAATCTTGACCGCCTACATCACGCAGGGCCGGCGGGTCCTGAGGGCCTACACGGCGGATGTGCGGCGAGTCTGGGATGACTACCGGCAGGCGGTCGGCCAAACAGCAGTCACAGTCTGCCTGGTCGGGGTGGGCGGTTGGCTGGTGATTGCGGCGCTTACCCCGCCGACACCGTTCGTCGTTCGCGAGAAAGTCGCGTGCATCGTCGGTCCGACCGACATCCTTCAGCACACGTCACTCGACGGCGCCGTCATCGAAGCGGTGAAGCGTGTAACTGCGGGCTGCGACAACGGCTGGTATTTCACAAGCCGGGATGACGGCGGTCGATTCGGCCTCGATGCCGCCGACTGGGATCGGCTGCGACAAGGGGTCGTGATCGTCGCGACACATCAGCAGCAACCTGCCGGCACATTCACCAGGACCCGCAACTTCCTGACCGCCGGCAGCGTCTGGGACATCCTGCTGCCGCGGCCGCGGCCGCATAAATTGGATGACTCGAGCGGCTGACGCCGGACAAGGGGGCCCCGCGCGCTGCGGGGCCTCTTTTCTTTTTCTGAAAACACGCTACTCTCTTCTAAATGACAATCAACGAGATACGCACGAAGTATCTGGAATTTCTTAAGGCACGCGGGCATACCGTTATTCCGAGCGCGCCGCTCGTGCCGCAGAACGACCCCACTACGCTTTTCACAGGAAGCGGCATGCAGCCGCTTATTACGTACCTCCTCGGCGCGCTGCACCCCAAAGGCAATCGCCTGGTCAACAGTCAGAAAAGTTTTCGCGCGGAAGACATCGAAGAAGTGGGGGACAACCGCCACACGACATTCTTTGAAATGCTCGGCAATTGGTCGCTCGGTGACTATTTTAAAAAAGAACAGCTCCCGTGGTTCTTTGAGTTCTTGCCGGAGGAAATCGGGCTCGACTCCAAGAATCTGTACGTGACCGC
>CAZQGK010000103.1:0-3212 GCA_964592945.1 uncultured Candidatus Saccharibacteria bacterium | reverse complement strand
CCAATAAGTCCTTCAATAATTAGGATTAAACCAAGGATCATAAAAAAAGCCTTTCCCAGCCCAATTAATACCGCCAAACAAAGAGCTGCGCCAATCACCGTACGATTAATACGATCGGTCTTGTCAATATTACAGTTTACAGAAAACATAGGTACCTCGTTTCATCGCACATCACCATGAATTGTTTTCATCGAAGGATATTATTCATATGGTGTCCTTCCGGTGAGAACGGTGTGACAAGCTAAAAACCAGCTGATACATTTCGTACTGTTTTATTAATCTTAATTTGGAGAAACAGTATGAACGACAATATTTCATCATCAAATGTAACCCCCATATCTAAACCTATATCATCCATGGAGCTTCATGAGGTCATGAAGCTCATGGATACTTGGCGAGCCAATAAAAAATCAAATAGTGAAAGAGTCCCCGATGAGATCTGGGATAAAATATTTCTTTTACTGAAGACGGTACCAGAATCGCGAGTAGTTTCAGCTCTTGGTATTTCGTCTGTACGCTTACAAGCTCAACGGGACAAACGTCAACCTTTAGAAGAGCACGCACCTGTTGATGCAATCAATCGTGAGGAATATCCTCCCAAAAATCCTGCCGCCATCGATTTTTGTGAAGCGAAGCCAACTTTCCCTTTGGAATATAAGCCGGCTAAAGCATTTGTCACGAATACTTGCGTGGTAGAATTATTTCGACGAGATGGCATGTTAATGAAAATTCACATTTGCACGGATAAATTTGAAGATTTATTAAAGGCATTTTTTGACGGGGATACCACGTGCTGACGATTACCAGTGCCCATCGAATCTATGTTGCTTGTCAGACATTTGATTTTCGAATGGGTATCGATGGTTTTGCCGCGGTTTGTCGAAAGCATTTTAGCCAAGATCCTTTTTCGGGTCATTGCTTTATTTTTCGTAATCGACGGCAGACCGCTATTAAAGTGTTGTTATATGATGGTGGCGGATTTTGGCTCTGTTACAAACGATTATCGCGGGGACGATTTAAGCAGTGGCCAAAAACAACAGACAGCATTGTAATCATTGACCCAGCGCAATTGAACCTGCTATTGCAACAATAGCAGGCATAAATTTATGCGGCTTCTTGGAGCGGTTGTTGAGCCAGTGTTTGTCTATAATTCCACGGTAAAAATTGAGAAGGACTGGCCTCCAATTGAGGACCATATCGTTGCAGTGTATTCAAATACTCAAAGGGATCAATGCCATTGGCTTGCGCTGTATAGATTAAACTCATGAGGCAGTCGCCCACCAGTGCACCATTGATGGTTTTATAAAATAATGAGTTTCGCCGATGCCGAATAGCAATTTTAATGGTGCGTTCGGCCCACGAACTATCCAACAAGGCTCCTGCCACACGTAAAAAAGTGGTCAGTGGGTGCCAATGTCTTAGCAGATACTGAATGGCCTGCCCAAGGCCTGAATTTTCCTCTGTTAATGCATATAATAATTGGTTATTGAGCCAAACATGCAGATTATTCATGAGTGGTTGGCTGTGTTCCTGATGATAATAAAGGCGTTCTTCTGGTGTTAATTTTTTATCTTTACAATGAGCATCATTCTTGTAAACTTGCCCTATAATATCCAGGACAAATTCACATTCTTCTTCAAAGAAAGAAAATAATTCATAAAATTTACGTCGTCCATGCGTAAGACAAAAAGACAAAATAAACATCGCGGTTAAATCAATGCCCATTTCCTTAGGAATATTACTGGGACTGGCATCCATCATGGCAATCACGGGATCTTTGCTCGTTCGTTGTTCTAAAATCTTGCTGGCATTATTTCCTGCATGGTTTTCTCCGGTAAGAAAAAGATACGTTTTCTTTTCCTCCTCAACAGACACAAAGGCGGTCGTATGTGTGGCTTTTCCTTGCGCCTGATTTTCTAAAATTTTCCCCGGGGTATCATCATAAATAACTCGTTCCCCATTGGCCGCGTGCGCTATCAAGGCATAATAAGCGGGCAAAACAAGTTGACATAAATCGGATACACGATCGTATTGCGTGGCATCAGGCATGGGAATTCCTTGCATGGCCTGAATGGCTTCGAGTCGAAAAAAAGGAAGACCCATAAAATAACGCGCTATGGCTAACGTGCTTAGCGCACTTGCATTATATTTAGGTGCATTTTTAATTTCATCCGGCATAGAGGTTTGATATCGTGTTTTGCATACGTTGCATCGCAAACATTCTGCGATATATTTTGTACCCGTAATGAGTGGGCTTCCTTCCAATCTTACCACCGCTTGTGGCTTATCATAACCCAACTTTGCTTTCGTATCGCATGCAGCACATTCAGGGCAAAACCCGCCAAATATTAACGTGGGATGCGAGAAAATCTTTTTATCACATCCTGTATATTCATCTTGTGACAAGCGCCCATGGTTCTGGTTTGGATCCCAGACCGGCGCTACTGTTTTTTTAGAGGGGTGACCTCTGAATCATTCGCCATTGTTTGTGGTGGAGCAACAGGAGGTTCAGTTTTTTTTGAATCAACAGAAAAATTTGATGTACTTTTCGGTAAATTTGAACTTTTTTCTGTTTTAAAACCAAAAATAGATTTTAATTTTCGGATGCTAAATCGAGCTGTCTGCAATTGGCGAGATAACCATTGATACGTGGTTAAAATTGTTGAGATAATTTTTCTATCATCTTCATTGAGGGTGTTTTTAATCAAACGTAATTGAATTTCATCAATATTTTGTGATGAAAGTTTGATAATTTTAGGTTTGTTTGTTTTTTTCGGCATTATTTTCAGGCTTTGAGTTCAATAAGGCCGCTATTAAGATCTTGGCCGATCAAAAAGTCAAGAAAAACTTCAATTAATTTAAAATTATTTGTATTTTTTTAGTTAATTTCCCGTTCCCGCCGGAAGGACACGGAGCGCCTTATGCCAAATCCCCTATGGAACAACAAAAAGTTATGCGGAACAAGCACTATTGGAAAACCCACCGCTTTCAGAGCGGTCGCCGGCTTGCCGATGGCGTTCTTGTTTGTTTTTGTGCAAAAACAGCATCATAGAGGTACGGCCCAGACGTTGGCAAAAAAGCATCTTTCAATTTCATCAACCCTTGATGACATTGGCCTAGAGCGCTATTTTTGACGATTTTTTCTTTGTTGATTCTTGTTTACTTTTTAGTGTCGATATTTTCAATAACGTCGCCTGATATTGCCCCTGAGT
>CAZQGK010000102.1:0-3224 GCA_964592945.1 uncultured Candidatus Saccharibacteria bacterium | reverse complement strand
AATAGCGAGGGACGCCCCACGTCGCCCTGCGGCTCAAGTGGCCTGATATGCTAGCTGGATATGTCCCAAAGGGAAGGCGACCCTCTCTCGACGGCATTGCGGCTCATGGGCGTGATGACGGGGCGGCCATCTCGCATCTCTGCGAGTTTCTCCGCGACCAGCCGCTCGATCGCCTGCTTGTCCACGGGCCGCTGATCCGCATCGGGCGCGCCGAGCGCCTTCAATGTCTCCTACTGGCTACGATCAAGGACGAGATCGATACCGGAGTCCACAGGCGACGCGCCAAGCAGGGCGATCACCACAAGCATACGGTTCATATTCGCTTCCGGCGTGTGTGGAGTAGTGACGGAAGCCCATTGCCATCCCGAGTTGTAAAAACAATTTGGTCCCTTCGAGCCATGAGCTCGAACGGGCTATTCAGTGGTTCCTCCAGCCCAAGGCCTCGAATCAAATGCACGATGATCCTCGTGGGCCACACGTTGCGGGCCGAGAAAGTGCGCCCCTTCGGTGACAGGAGAGACTCCAAACCCGTGCCAACGAAGCCGGCTTCATTTGCCGCACCTGCTCATCGTTGACGAGAAAGCCTCCTCATGTTGGCATGCAATCGTCCAGCACCCGACACGGAGGTTTAGATGACTCCACCGGCGCATCATGCCGCTAGGATTGCTGAAGCAGTCTTTCGGGCATCAGCATAGCGGGAACATACGAATGGCACGCCGGGGGCGGCCATCGTGGGTCGCATCAGTTGGGCAAGACCCCAATTCGGCCGCTCCCGACGCGCATTTGTTCTAACTAACAGTCTGCCGTGCCTTGACGCCCAGTTCGGTTGTCGTACTGGGCCTTTTGGGCCACGGCCTTGGCAATTGCCCCAACCAGAGGGAGTCCTCTTTCGGCCATTCCAGCGCGCCTTGAGCGATCCTCGGCAAGATGCCCTCCTTAATCTAGATCAATGCGCATCCCTCGCAGAGCAGGCTGGCTTGCTCCACGCAGACACGAGAGCGAGGGGGCGCAACGGTGGTGGAGGCTGCAGAGGAACATCATGCCCTTCGGGAAACGGTGGCGCGGTTCGTCAAACACCAACTGATGCCGCTCGAGAGTGCGCTTCTGACCCGCGAGGCGAGTGGCGGCGAGCTGCATCTGACGGCGGCTGAAGCCGCGCCGCTTCTGAAGAAATGCAGTGACCTCGGGCTGTGGGGGCTCGATGCGCCGGCTGAACTGGGCGGCGCCGATCTTCCCGCGACCGCGCTGATGCTGGTCCAGGAGGAACTGAGTCGCACCATCGTGCCCTTCTCCTTTCCTCCGGAGTCGCCGGTGCTACGCCTCCTGATGGCGGTGGCGAACGAGGACCAGCGCCGACGCTATCTCGCGCCTTACGCCCAGGGAAAGATCCGATCGGCCACGGCGATCTCGGAGCCGGGAGCTGGAGCTGATCCGACGGCGATGGCGACACGCGCCGTGAAGGAAGGGGACCACTGGGTACTCAACGGTCGCAAGATCTGGGTCAGCTACGTGCCGCAGGCCGACTTCACCATCGTGCTGGCGCGCACCGCCGCGGGGCGGGATCACCGTGGCATCACCGCCTTCATCATCGACCGCGACACGCCGGGCTTCCGGATCGAACGCGAAATCCCCATGCTGGGCGGCCATCGAACCTACGAAATCGCCATCGAGGATTGCCGCGTGCCGGACAGCCAGGTGCTCGGTGAGCCCGGAAGCGGCTTTGCCCACATGCAACTTCGCCTCACGCGGCGCCGGCTGCTGATGGGGCCGATGTGCATCGGCATGGCGCGCCGGGCGCTCGACATGATGTGCGAACATGCCAGTCAGCGCGCGACTTTCGGCGTCAAGCTCGCCGACCGCCAAGCCATACAATGGTGGATCGCCGATGCGGCGACGTCGATCCATGCCTGCCGGCTGATGGCGCTGGATGCGGCCGCCAAACAGGATGCCGGTCGCGATGTCCGCACCGAGGCTTCGATGATCAAGGTGTTTGCCACCGAGATGGCGACCCAGGTGATCGACCATGCCATGCAGACGTTCGGCGCCATGGGGGTCGCCAAGGAGATGCCGTTGCAGCTCATGGCGCAGAAGGTGCGGACGATGCGAGTCTACGAAGGCCCCACCGAGGTGCACCGCATGGTTGTCGCGCGTCGTCAGCTGGCCCGGTGGCGCTGAGAGCCGATGATGGCGTTCAGAGCAATCGGGGCGCCCCGAGCCGCATGCACACTAGCGCTGGAACATGCCCGTCAACGTGGCCTTGGCGATGGTGTTGAAGTGCAACTGGAAGCCGATGATGGCGGCTGAGGTGTCGGCATTCACCTGCAGCGCCTCCTGCCCGACGGCGAACAAGGTGAAGATGTAGCGATGCGGACCGTGGCCCTCGGGCGGGCATGGCCCACCGTAGCCGGGCGCACCGAAATCCGTACGGGTCTGGAGTGCGCCCTTCGGCAGCAACCCAGCCTTGGGGTTCCCCGCGTCGAGTTTTAGCTCCGACGTGGCCATCGGGACATTCACCACGACCCAGTGCCAGAAGCCGCTGCCGGTCGGGGCATCGGGGTCGAAGCAGCTAACGGCAAAGCTTTTGGTTCCTTCCGGGACGCCCGACCAGGCGAGATGCGGGGACTTGTTGCCACCGCCGCACCCAAAGCCGTAATCCGCAGACAGGATGTGGTCCATCTTGAGGGTCTCGCCGTCCTTGAAGCTGTTGCTGACGAGTGTGAGTGCCATGGATTCCTCCCGGAGCAGATTCAATGGGGCCGATGCACAGAGTGGACTATCAGATGTTCGGCATTTTCGTCACACCACGCAGCCGTGATGCGCCGACGACACCAGCCGGATGTACTTGTCGTGGACTGAGCCCGGCCGCACGCGGTCCTTCAAGTCGGGCGCGCACCACCCGGCCATGCGCTTCGCCAGCTCCGCATCGGAGACTTCCAGGTTGAGCGTACGCTTGCCGGGATCGATCACGATCGTGTCGCCGTCGCGCACCGCCGCGATCGGTCCGCCGCGCGCGGCTTCCGGCGAGATATGGCCGATCAGGATGCCGTGGCTCACGCCAGAGAAGCGGCCGTCGGTGATCAGCGCCACATCCTCGCCGAGGCCCCGCCCCTGAAGCTGGATGGTGAGCATCACCATCTCGGGCATGCCGGGTCCGCCGACGGGGCCGACGTTGCGCACCACGACGACGGTGCCGGGCACGATCTGGCCGGCGCGGATCGCCTTCA
>CAZQGK010000101.1:271-3291 GCA_964592945.1 uncultured Candidatus Saccharibacteria bacterium | reverse complement strand
TCTTGGACATATGGGAAAAGAGCGGCTACGCCAACCCCGACGTCTGTGTCGAGAAAGGCATCGCGAAGCCCGACGCAGAGACCTATTCAATAGTGTTGCCTCCGCCGAATGTGACGGGTACGCTCCATATGGGCCATGCGGCCATGCTTGCTATCGAAGATATTCTCATCCGCTACCACCGCATGCGCGGATACAAGACGCTCTGGGTGCCGGGTACAGACTCCGCGGCTATCGCGACGCAATCGAAAGTGGAAACGGATATCTATAAGTCCGAGAAGAAAACGCGGCACGACCTCGGGCGCGAGGAGCTCATGCGCCGCATTGATGCGTTCGTCGAGGAGAGCAAGACGACCATCATAAATCAGACGAAAAAAATGGGCAGCAGTCTCGACTGGAGCCGCTATGCCTACACGATGGACGAAAAGCGGTACGCGGCCGTCATGGAGGCATTCGTGCGCATGTACGATGCGGGGCTCATCTATCGCGGCGACCGCATCGTCAATTGGGACCCAAAGCTGCAGACGACTGTATCCGACGACGAAATAGAATACGTGGAACAAAAAGATGCGTTCTATCATTTCAAATACGGACCCTTTGACATCGGCACGGTGCGTCCCGAAACGAAGTTCGGCGACAAGTACGTGGTCATGCATCCCGACGACGAGCGGTACAAAGAGTACAAGCACGGACAGACAATCGACCTCGAATGGATAAACGGCCCGATTACCGCAACAATCATTAAGGACGAAGCGGCCGATATGAGCTTCGGCTCGGGTGCCATGACCATCACGCCTGCGCACTCGGTAATGGACTTCGAGATTGCCCAGCGGCACGGGCTTGATATCGAGCGGGTCATCGACGACCGCGGCATACTCCTCGACATCGCAGGAGAATTCAAAGGGCAGCACATCAAGAAAGCCCGCGCCGCGATAGTTGAAAAACTGAAAGCAAAAGGTCTTGTGACAAAAGTGGACGAGGGCTACGTGCACAACGTATCGACGAACAGCCGGGGCGGCGGCATCATCGAGCCGCAGATAAAGCGGCAGTGGTTTATCGCCGTTAACAAGGCTGTTCAATTCCCCGACGGGAAAACTGCGACGCTCAAAGAGCGCATGCGCGAGGTGGTGGGCTCGAAACAGACCGAAATACTGCCCGAACGGTTCGAAAAAATTTACTATCACTGGATAGACAACCTCCGCGACTGGTGCATCTCGCGGCAGATATGGTTCGGCCACCGCATCCCCGCGTGGTTTAAGGGAGATGAGGTGAAGGTGCAGATCACCTCGCCCGGCGAGGGGTGGGTGCAAGACGAAGACACGCTCGACACGTGGTTCTCATCGGGCTTGTGGACGTTCTCGACGCTCGGCTGGCCTGAAGAGACTGGAGACTTAAAGACGTACCACCCGACTTCCGTACTCGAAACGGGATACGACATCCTTTTTTTCTGGGTGGCGCGCATGATACTGATGAGCACATTTCTGCGCGGAGAAGTCCCCTTCAAGAAAGTTTACCTGCACGGGCTTGTGCGCGACGGGCAGGGCCGCAAGATGTCAAAATCACTCGGCAATATCATCGATCCCCTCACGATGATAGAAAAGTATGGTGCCGACGCGACGCGCCTCTCGCTCATCATCGGCGCTTCTCCGGGCAACGACCTCAAGCTTTCCGAGGACAAAGTGCGCGGGTATAAGCATTTTGCGAATAAACTCTGGAATATCACCCGCTTCGTGCTGGAAAACAGTGACCACTCTGCTGGAGAAATGAATGATGGCGACGCCAACATCGTCAAAACTGCCGAGGGTATCGCTGTCATAGTTTCTGACGCTATCAACAATTTCCGTCTAGATTTAGCAGCGGATGCTGCTTATCATTTCACTTGGGATACGTTCGCTGCGAAAGTGCTAGAAGACTCTAAGGTCGTATTCCGCAGCAACGACGAAAGTGCGAAATCCTCGAGGTCTCGTATGCTCAATGAAACTTTAGTGATATTACTCAAACTCCTCCATCCCTTCATGCCGTTCGTTACCGAGGCCATCTGGCAAAACCTGCCGCACAAGGAAACCGATCTTCTTATGGTTGCTCCTTGGCCGGCGGCAGGAAGTATCAAATAACAGGTATCAGGTATCAAATTTGGGAACTGACACTTAATAACTTGTTTGGTATTTGTTACTTGATACCTGATACTTACTCGTATGAACGAGTTAGAGCCTATCATCGCGGCTTTTGCGGGCGGGGTACTTCCCGCCCTCGCGTGGCTGTGGTTCTGGCGCCGTGAGGACTCCGTGCACCCCGAGCCGCGGCGGCTCATCGCGCTCGCTTTCCTCGCGGGTATGGTGGCGGTCGCCGTCGTGATACCTCTTGAGAAATACGCCTCTTCCCTCCTCTCCACACAGAGTTTCTGGGTCCTGACCGCCGCCGGCACGACCACTATCACCTTCATTATCTGGTCGGCGATGGAGGAAATCATCAAGTATGTGATGGCCAGGCTCACCGTGCTGCGCCGCCGCGATGACGATGAGCCGATTGACCCCGTCATTTACATGGTTACCGTGGCGCTCGGCTTCGCGGCGGCGGAAAACACGCTCTTCCTCCTCTCGCCGCTTTCGGGCGACTCCCTGGTCCAGACCGTCCTCACGGGTAATCTCCGCTTCGTCGGTGCCACACTCTTGCATGTGCTCTCATCGGCCGTTATAGGCGTGGCGCTCGGCATGTCCTTCTACAAGTCGCGCGCCTCAAAGCGCACCTACACCGTTGTAGGAGTTATCCTCGCCGTCCTTTTGCACAGTACCTTCAACTTCCTTATACTGAATACACCCGAAGAACACCTCTTGCGCACCTTCGGGCTTGTCTGGATAGGGCTTATTGCCCTTCTCGCCGTGCTAGAATATATCAAACGTATCCATCCCGTAGTTAAAAAGACATTATGGCGCTCATGAAAAAACCCGGTTTTTTCTCCCGACTCACCGGGAAATCCGACGACGACTATGCCGATTTTTTCGACGGCACCGGCTCGCATCCCG
>CAZQGK010000101.1:0-261 GCA_964592945.1 uncultured Candidatus Saccharibacteria bacterium | reverse complement strand
AGCGGCACGCGCGCATCAATACACGCGACGAGGCCTGGGCGGGCGACGAGCCGAAGGGCGAGCTCGCGGTAGACATCTACCAGACCCCCGACGCCATCGTGGTGAAAGCACTTGTCGCCGGCGTGCAGCCCACATCTATCGATATTTCTCTCACTCGCGAAATGCTCACTATCTCAGGCATGCGCGAGGACGAGCGCGAGGTGGAAGAAGACAACTATTTCCAACGCGAACTCTATTGGGGTTCTTTCTCACGTACCATAC
>CAZQGK010000100.1:0-3297 GCA_964592945.1 uncultured Candidatus Saccharibacteria bacterium | reverse complement strand
AGGAGGGACGATTCCGCGCCTGAAGAAGGGGGAAACGATCGAATCCCGCCCGGCGAGAAAGGGTGCCGCGCATGTGCGGGCGCTCTCGATTCCGCGGGCGTTCACGACCGTGGGATCCGATCCCCTGGAGCACGTCGTCTACGAGAAGCGGACCAGCCGAATCGCGAACACCGACGGTTCCGTCGTCTTCGAAATGCAGGGCGCCGAGATCCCGGCGGATTGGAGCCAGGTCGCCACCGACATCGTCGTCAGCAAGTACTTCCGCAAGGCCGGGGTTCCGCAATTCGACGCCCAGGGGCAGATTCTCAAAAATGAGAAAGGTGAAGCCGTCACGGGGCCGGAGCGCAGCGTCAAGCAGGTGGTGAAGCGTCTGGCGGGTTGCTGGCGCTTCTGGGGCGAGACTCACGGCTACTTCGATACCAAGCAGGACGCGCAGGCGTTCGAGGATGAACTGAGCCACATGCTCGTCCACCAGATGGCCGCCCCCAACAGTCCCCAGTGGTTCAACACGGGCCTGCACTACGCCTACGGCATCACGGGACCCGCGCAGGGCCACTATTACTGCGACCCGGCGACGGGCGAGGTGAAGCGCAGCAGCGACGCGTATACGCATCCACAGCCGCACGCGTGCTTCATTCAGTCGGTCGAAGATGACATGGTCAACGACGGCGGCATCATGGACCTGTGGGTCCGGGAAGCCCGCTTGTTCAAGTTCGGGTCCGGCACGGGCACGAACTTCAGCAAGCTGCGGGGAGCGGGGGAGCCGCTCAGCGGCGGTGGCCGCACCTCGGGCCTGATGAGTTTTCTGAAAGTCGGCGACCGCGCCGCTGGGGCGATCAAGTCGGGGGGCACCACCCGCCGCGCGGCCAAGATGGTCTGCCTGGACCTGGATCACCCGGACATCGAGGAGTTCATCAATTGGAAAGTGAACGAGGAGAAGAAAGTCGCGGCGATGGCCGCCGCGGGGTACGACACCGACTTCAACGGCGAGGCGTACCTGACCGTCTCGGGCCAGAACTCCAATAACTCCATCCGCGTGCCCCAGGCCTTCCTGGAAGCGCTGGACAAGGACGGGGAGTGGAACCTCACCTGGCGCACCGAGCTCAAGAAAGCCGCCGAGGAAGGACGCGAACCCAAGCCCCGCAAGGCGCTCAAGGCCCGCGCACTGTGGGACCAGATCAGCTACGCCGCCTGGGCTTGCGCCGATCCCGGCGTCCAGTACGACACGACGATCAACGACTGGCACACGTGCCCGGCGGACGGCCGCATCAATGCCAGTAATCCCTGCAGCGAGTACATGTTCCTGGATAACACCGCGTGCAACCTCGCCTCCATCAATCTCCTCAAATTCTATGATAACGACCATGGCACCTTCGAAACCGAGAAGTTCATCCACGCTGTTCACCTGTGGACGATCGTCCTCGAGATCTCCGTCCTGATGGCGCAGTTCCCCAGCAAGGAGATCGCCGACCTCAGCTACACGTTCCGCACGCTGGGCCTGGGGTACGCCAACCTGGGCGCCATGCTCATGCGCATGGGCATTCCCTACGATTCCCCCAAGGGCCGCGCCATCTGCGGCGCCATCACCGCGATCATGACGGGCGAGAGCTACGCCTCGTCCGCCGACATGGCCCGCGTGCTGGGGCCGTTCCCCGGCTACGCCCGCAACCGCGAGCACATGCTGCGGGTCATCCGCAACCACCGCCGCGCCGCGTACAACGTCCCCGCGCGGGAGTACGAGGCGCTCCACGTCCCGCCCGTCGGCATCAACCCCGCCGATTGCCCGGCGGACCTTCTCCACGCCGCCAAGGAGGCGTGGGACCGCGCGCTCGCCAAGGGGGAGAAGGACGGCTACCGCAATGCGCAGGTCACCGTCATCGCCCCGACCGGCACCATCGGCCTGCTCATGGACTGCGACACGACGGGCGTCGAGCCGGACTTCGCGCTCGTGAAGTTCAAGAAGCTCGCCGGCGGCGGCTACTTCCGGATCATCAACGAGTCCGTCCCGACCGCCCTCAAGCGCCTCGGCTACACCCACGCGCAGATCGCCGCGATCGTCGAGTATTGCGTCGGTACGCAGACGCTCGAGGGCGCACCGCACGTGAACACGGAGCGGCTGGTCGGCGCGGGCTTCCCCGCGAGCGCCCTCGCGACGCTGGAGAACGCGCTGAAGACGGCGTTCCACATCCAGTTCGTGTTCAACCGCTGGACGCTCGGCGACGACGTCTGCCGCGCCATCGGCTTCACCGACGCGCAGATGGCCGGCCCCGGCTTCAACATCCTCGAGGCCCTCGGCTTCGCCAAGGACGAGATCGAGGCGGCGAACGACCACATCCTCGGCCGCATGACGATCGAGGGCGCCCCGTTCCTCGAGGTCAGCGACTACCCGGTGTTCGACTGCGCGAACAAGTGCGGCAAGTACGGCACGCGCTACATCGCGGCGATGGCGCACGTGCGCACGCTGGCAGCGGCGCAGCCGTTCATGTCGGGCGCCATCTCGAAGACGATCAACATGACCGCCGAGGCCACCGTCGAGGAGGTCAAGGAGGTCTACCTGGAGGCCGCACGCACGGGTGTGAAGGCGCTGGCGCTCTACCGCGACGGCTCGAAGCTGTCGCAGCCGCTCGCCAACGCCGCCTTCGCCGACATCGATGAGTTCGAGGGCGACGACCTCCCCGCCGTGCCGACCGCCGCTGCCGCGGTGGCCGCCGCCGAGCGGATGGTCGCGATCACGCAGGTCCAGCAGGGCGAGCGCGGCCTCAAGCGCGGCGAGCGCGAGACGCTGCCGAACCGCCGCTCCGGCTACACGCAGAAGGCGAAGGTCGGCGGGCACACGATCTACATCCACACCGGCGAGTTCAGTGACGACGGCCGCCTCGGCGAGTTGTTCATCGACACGGCGAAGGACGGCGCAGCCTTCCGCAGCCTGATGAACTGCTTCGCGATCGCGACCTCGATCGGGCTGCAGTACGGCGTGCCGCTGGAGCGCTTCGTGGACGCCTTCGTCTTCACGAAGTTCGAGCCGATGGGCATGGTGCAGGGCCACGACCGGATCAAGTTCTCGAACTCGATCATCGACTACATCTTCCGCGAGCTGGCCGTCTCCTACCTCGGCCGCGAGGAACTCGCGCACGTCGGCCCGGTCGACCTCGCCACCGACCCCGTCGAGGACTCGGCACCCGGCACGCAGCCGGCCATCGCCTACGTCCCCGACCCGGTCGCGCCGGTCGCCGTCGCACCCGTGACGTCGAAGCCCGTCGTCGCAGCCGCCCCGGTCGCGTGGGTCTCCCCTCCGAC
>CAZQGK010000099.1:0-3341 GCA_964592945.1 uncultured Candidatus Saccharibacteria bacterium | reverse complement strand
ACATTCACGATACCGATGATGGCAAAGACTAAGGTCGCAAGGCTCACGAGGTTGAAGATCATCCACAGCTGCCACATCGCGCTGCCAAGGACCCACACGGCGATTTCCACGATAACGAGGAGTAAGCCTTGTTTAATATGGAACTTAACAAAGGGGTCATCCTTGGCCATGAGGAAGGGGATAATAATGAGAATGCCGATATAGGAGAGGACGCCCATAAGCGTCTTATGTTCCGGCTTCGGCTGGTGCATTTGCGGCTGCCCATGCGTTTGTTCGTCCATAGTAATATCTTAGGCTGCTAAGGTACGGCAAGTATACCCCCGCCTCCCGGCCCGGTGAGGCAGGGCGGTGGATAAGCGGCCTGTGCTTCACGGAATCGTTTATAATATTTGCATATGGCAAAGAACGGACCCAAGGGGCACGGACGCAAGGGCGAAGTGAAGAAGCGCGCGCAGGTCCTCTCCGGGCGCAACAAGCGCTGGACGAAAGTGAACGCAAGGACGGGGAAATTCATGGACCAAATGAAAAAGAAAGGCCGCGCCTTTAAGGGTGTGAAGATGAAATAGGTTGGGGTATACTCCCGTAATGAAGAATCGCGACCTTGACTTCCTTTTTGAGGTTGGCTCGATGCGCAATATTCCGCGCGCATGGATACAGCATTTGGGCGTCCCGTGCGCGAGCAATTTGGAACACATGATGCGTGTCGTTTTCCTCGCACTCCTCATCGCGCGCCGCGAAGGCAAGGGGGATGAAAATACCATCGTCCGCATGGCGCTCGTCCACGACCTGCCGGAAACACGCACCGCCGACCTCGCGTATGTGCACAAGGTGTATACGGAAACCGCCGACGACCGCGCGGCGCGGGACCTTTTTGCGGGAACTTCGTTCGGAGATTTTGAGAAGATACACACTAAGTATGAAAAACGCGATTCTATTGAAGCTAGGATAGTCAAAGATGCCGACAATCTCGACATTGATATCGAGCTAAAAGAGCTCGAGGAGCAGGGGCACAAACTCCCCGCCAAGTGGAGGGCGATGCGCAAGTTCGTGCGCGACAAAAAACTCTACACGAAGACCGCAAAAAAGCTCTGGGATGACCTACAAAAAGCTAACGTGGCGCAGTGGCATATGAAGGCAAATAAGTGGAAGAAAATACCAACAGCTGGCAGATAGTATTCCGCGAGTGGTATCATGGAACCATGCTCCGGCCGCCCTTCTACGACCCCAAAAAGTCCTACTACGAAAATCTCGAAAAGGGCCCCTTTAATGGCTTTGTTGACGGGGTCGTCTTACCAGAAGGAGATCCGCGTTTCGAATTCCTGGGTGAGAGGGTGGCGTACCCGCTCGGTATTCCGGCGGGGCCGTTGCTCGACAGCAAGTTCGTGAAAGGTGCTTTCGACAAAAGCTTCGACATCGCGGTGTACAAGACCGTCCGCGCGAACGAGTTTCCGTGCCATCCGCATCCGAATGTGCTCGCCGTCCATATCGACGGCGACCTCACGCTCGAAAAAGCAAAGCAGCCTCTCGTCGCCGACGATGATTATCGCGAACCGCTTTCGATAACCAATTCCTTTGGAGTTCCGTCCCGTCCCGCAGAAGAATGGCTCGCAGACGCCAAGAACGCTATTGGGTATGCCCGGAAGGGGCAAGCGATGGTGATGAGTTTCATGGGCACGGTGAAGGAGAAGCAGACGGCGGATGAATTCGTTGCGGATTTCGCGCAAGCGGCTGCACTCGCCGCGCGCACCGGCGCGCCAATTCTAGAAGCAAATCTTTCGTGTCCCAACATCGGCAACGAAGGTCTGGTCTGCTACAACCTCCACATGACCGAGCGTGTGTGCGAGGCAATACGCGCGAAGATTAAGAAACTCCCGCTTATTCTCAAGGTCGGTTATTACAGCAGTGACGCGGATATTGAACACCTCGCAAAGATTGCCGGGCGGTATGCGCACGCGATATCCGCCATCAATACGATATCGGCGCCCATCGTAAATGAAAAAGGGGAGCAGGCTCTACCGGGCAGCCCCATGCGCATGCGCAGCGGTGTGTGCGGGACTGGGATTAAATGGGCAGGCCTCGACATGACGCGCCGCCTTGCGGCGATACGCGAAAAGACCGGCGGCACGTGGAAAATCGTCGGCGTCGGCGGAGTAGTCACCCCAAAAGATTTCAAAGAGTACCGCGAAGCGGGAGCGGACGTCGTCATGTCCGCAACCGGCGCCATGTGGAATCCCTATCTCGCCAAAGAGATAAAGGAGGCGTACCCGGATGCTTAACGAGGTCAAAAAACGCGCGGAGGAGGCAATAGCGGCGAAGGTATTTCCTGGCTGTGTCATCGGAGTAGTTCACTCCGACGGAACGCGGGAGGTGATGCCTTTTGGAAACTTTACTTATAAAAGTGACTCGCCGGAGGTGCGGGAGGATACGGTGTACGACATGGCGTCGGTAACGAAATCTATTCCAACCGCATCGCTCGCATTGAATTTCCTGCAGAAAGGGAAATTTGAACTGTCTGATCCTGTAAACAAATACATTCCCGAATTGCAGAATGATTATGAAGCGACCATCGAAGACTTGCTGACCTATCGCGTGAAAGGGACGAGGCTCTCGACGTTGCACGATAAAACTCCTGATGAAGTCCTGAAGATAGTTTTTGAGAATGGATTCGATGGGCCACCGGGTAAAGCCGAGTACACGAATCTACCCGCGTTGTTACTCGGACTCGTCGTCGAGCGTGTGGGGGATGATACGCTTGAGAATCTCGCACGAACATATTTCTTTGATACGCTCGGGATGAAAGACACAACGTTTTTCCCGAGGGACACATCGCATGTTCCGCCCACAGAAGTTGTTTTGGGGAAAGAAGTCTGCGGCGTCGTTCACGACGAAAGCGCGCGCGTCTTCGCGCGCGCAGGGCGGTCGGTCGGACACGCCGGTCTATTCAGCACAGCACCCGATATTCTCAACTTTCTTGAAGCATTATTACAGAACAAACTTCCGGCCGTACTCCTAGGTGCGCAAGAGGGTCTTTGCTGGCAAAAGGCGGAGCCATGGTTCATGGGTTCCCGTTTTGGAAAGGGAGCTTTTGGCAAGACGGGCTTTACCGGTACATCGGTTTCCATTGACCCGTCGCGCGGAATCGCATTCGTTATCCTCTCGAATCGTACGTATCCACAGCGCCCACCCGATGCCGCTTCAATATATTCCGCCGTCAACATCTTTCGTGCCGATATTGCGGACATCATTTTTGAACTCGAATAAATAATGGGCTGGCGCCGAGGGACATCCCCGGCGCCAAGCATCCCGTCGGTCGGCATCAGCTGACCGCGAGCGTTTCCCTA
>CAZQGK010000098.1:0-3420 GCA_964592945.1 uncultured Candidatus Saccharibacteria bacterium | reverse complement strand
ACTTTCAAATATCCGTTAGAAACGTAGGCAGCTGGTACCGATGAGTCAAGCGGTCCACGCCCACCCCTCCCGAACGGCGAGGCCGAAACAACTGCTCCTGTTCCCAAAGGGTCCGCGACCTCCACAGGCCACTGTGGATACCTTTGCACGCTGCAGTCTTGGCTGGACGGCGCCGCAAGATCTCCGCCAATGCGCCACAAGTTCCTTCGCACGGCGGAGTGGCGATATTCCTACGAGCGCGACGCCATGCCCAAACCTAAGAGAGCAATGCTGGGGGCTTCCCACAATGGTCGAGTCACTTGGGACCGCCCGTCGCACCAATTGACTACGCTTGCCTGAACTTCTAACGTCCATTAGAGGATTGCGCTTGCTGATAATCGACGAATTGGCCAGTTGGTCGATTATGGCGCAGGCGACGAACTATCCATCAATTGCGCAGCGGACGCGTTCGGAAACTACGCAGGGAGGGCTTCAGATATGCCCGAGCATAAAGTCCTTCAAGTCATCGTCGACCCGGAGCGATGTCAGGGACACAACCGATGCAAGGCGATAGCACCGAGATTGTTCGAGCTCGATGAACTCGGCCACGCGCGCGCAGTCGGCGATGGCATGGTCCCTCCCGGCCTCGAGGATAAGGCCCGGCTTGCGGAAGCCAACTGCCCCGAATTCGCGATCAAGGTGGCGCAGGCTTAACTAAAGGAGTTCACCATGACCGATCGCCCGCCTGTCTCAGATTGGGCCAAAGACTTCGATCATCTGGACCCACGTTGGGTCACCGAACCCTATCAGATCTGGGATGAGTTGCGTCGGCAATGCCCTGTCGCGCATACTGAACGATACAACGGCGTCTACTTTCCCAGCCGCTACGCCGATATCCGGGCGATCGCATATGATACGGAGCACTTCTCTTCACGCCGTGTGGTCGTTCGTGAAATGCCACCTCGTGTGCCAACCGATTCCGCGAAGCCGAAAGCCCCGCCTGGGGCGTCGACATTGGCTTCGCCACCGATCACCTCGGATCCACCGTATCATCGGCCGGCACGAATGCTCCTGCTGCCCGCGTTCACCCCGGACGCCATCAGCCGCCTGGAGACGAGAGCGCGCAAGATATGCGGTGACCTGATTGATAGCTTTGTAACGGACGGCAATTGCGATGCGGCGACCGACTACGCACAGCATGTTCCCGTAGCCGTCATTGCACATATGCTTGGCCTGCCGGAGGGAGATGGCGAAAAGTTTCGGCGCTGGATTCACCTGCTGCTGCACGAAGGAATCTCAGAAGACGCCTCCTTCACTCAGGCACTCGCGGAGATGGACGATTATTTCAGGATGCAGATTGCAAACCGTCGTTCGGTCCCCGGAGAGGACCTGATCACTTTCTTGCTTGGCGCACAAATGGAGGATCAGCCCCTTTCCGACGAGCACATAATCGGTACGCTTCGTCTTTTGCTGATTGCCGGCATCGATACGACCTGGAGTGCCATCGGCTCCTGCCTATGGCATCTGGCTCAGCACCGTGATGACCGTCGTCGGCTGGTCAGCGAGCCTGCACTTATGCCGCTTGCGGTAGAAGAATTTCTGCGAGCCTATGCCCCGGTGACGATGGCTCGCCAAGTCGCCAAGGAGACAACAGTCGGCGGCTGCCCGTTCAAGGAACGCGAAATGGTGTTGCTGTCCTTTCCCGCGGCCAACCGTGATCCGGAGGTCTTTCCACAAGCTGATCGTGTTCTGATCGATCGGGCCGAAAACCGACATGCCGCCTTTGGTCTGGGAATCCATCGGTGCATCGGTTCAAATCTCGCCCGCATGGAGATTACGGTAGCGCTGGAGGAATGGCTGGCGCGTATTCCTGACTTCGAGCTCGCCGACCCCGCCTCCGTAACCTGGTCGCACGGCCCGGTACGCGGTCCTCGGAAACTTCCTGTGGTCTTCCGATGACAGTGTTGTTGGTCTCGCACGTCCCCTGACGTCTGCGCTTTGTGCGACACCGCACGCTCCTCACCGGATTGGATCTGCCCGAAGGTTTCTGGTGCGGGGTTGCGTTCGCCTCTCCGCATGCGCACCCCTTACGATAACGGCTCGAGGCACCGGTGGTGTGCGCCATCACAGATGGCAATGGGCGCGCAGCGGGAGTGGGGCCATCGTAGTTGGGTGGCGACGCAGGATTGGATGGGAACAAGCGGCGAGAATTCCTGAGGCGTTTTGTCTGTCGATGCGGCAATTTGAAACTGAAAGGAAAACCAAATGGTCACGCGCATTGAGATGCTGTCAGTCGAGCAAGCCAAGGCTGCCGCCAAGGAGTGTGGCATTCGAGAGTCGATGGCCGGCCTCAGCGTTTATCGGACGCTGTTGCGTCATCCGCAGCTCGCGTCGGCAGTCAATAACTTGCTGACCACGCTCCTCTTCACTGGAAACAAGCTCGATGTCCGTCTACGCGAGCTGCTGATCATGCGTATCGGATGGACGACGGGCGCCAAGTACGAATGGACGCAGCACTGGCATTTCGCGGAACGCGTCGGGCTGCCGCCTGAGGACGTCATCGCTGTCCGCGACTGGCGTTCGTCGACGCGTCTCGGTGCAGCGGACCGGGCGGTGCTGGCCGCGGTCGACGATACGCTGGAGTGCGGCAAGATCTCAGATTCCGTGTGGGCTGAGTGCGTGCGTCATGTCGGCAGTCCGGAGCAGTTGCTCGAGATGGTCATCGCGATTGGAAACTGGAACATGTTCTCGCAGCTTCTTCGAAGCGTCGAAATCCCTTTGGAGGACGGCGTCAAGGACTGGCCGCCCGACGGCAGGATTCCCCAAGGGGGCGATGCTTGAGGCAAGCATGCGCTATGGCCTAGCCACTGCGTACATGTGCCTCTGCCTCAGCATGTCGCTCTGGCGTTGAACTGGTTTCGTGTGTGCAGGAGACGTCAATGAATGAATTGAGTTTGGTGGGCGCTGATGGAAATCGGCTTGCCGCCAGTGTTGCTGGAAATATTGACCAGCCGACGATCCTGCTTGCGCACGGTGGTGGCCAGACGCGACATGCTTGGGGCAACACTATGAAATCGTTGTCCGCCCGAGGCTATCGCGCAGTCGCGCTTGACCTGCGTGGACATGGTGACAGCGATTGGTCAGAACATGGACGTTACGAATTAGACGCATTTGCTGCCGATTTAATCGCAGTTGCTCGACGTCTCGGTCGGCCGCCGGCGGTAGTCGGCGCCTCCCTCGGTGGGCTCGCCGCTCTTGTTGCTGAAGGCGAGAAAGCGCCGGGGACCTTTTCCAGTCTGACGTTGGTTGATGTCACGCCAAGAATGGAGATGGCGGGGATAAATCGTGTCGTGGGCTTCATGACCGCTCACGCTCAGAACGGTTTCGAATCAATCGATGAAGCGGCCGACGTCATTGCCGCCTATCTGCCCAATCGCCAGC
>CAZQGK010000097.1:0-3547 GCA_964592945.1 uncultured Candidatus Saccharibacteria bacterium | reverse complement strand
CGTCTTAATTTAGCAAAAAAAGATAGTGAACTTAAAGTAGCAAAAAATCGTTTAATGAAACGTGCAATTATTCAAACTTCAGAATGTAGCAATCTTGGTCTGCAAATGAAGGGACAAACTGCAGTAGTTTTTGCAAAAGCTGATTTTACTGGTGTTGCAAAAATTTTAAATGATTTTGCGAAAAAAAATGAAGAATTTCAAATTGTTGCAGGATGTTGCGAAGCTCAGCTGTTTGATAAAGCTGGCGTTGCAAGATTGGCAATGATTCCTTCAAGAGAAGTATTGTTAGCGCAGTTGTGTGGTGTACTCAATGCCCCAATCGCTCAATTTACTTGGGTTGTCAACCAAGTGATGCAACAGCGATCAGGCGTTGAACAACAACCGGCAAAACAGTAATTAAAAGTTCATTATTATTTATTTTTGGAGACATCAAATGTCAAAAAATTTTGACTCAATCATCGGTTCTATTGAAACTATGACTGTTCTAGAATTATCAGAGTTAGTAAAAGCGTTAGAAACAAAATTTGGCGTTTCAGCAGCATCAATGGCGGCTCCGTCTGCAGCATCAGCTGGAGAAGCAGAAGCAGCAGCTCCTGCGCAAGAAAAAACTGAATTCAAGGTGATCTTGAAAGAAGCTGGTTCAGATAAAATTGCTGTGATCAAAGCAGTTCGTCAAATCGTTTCAACGCTTGGTCTTGGCGAAGCTAAAAAATTGGTAGAAAGTGCTCCTGCAACCGTGCTTGAAGTGGCATCAAAAGATGATGCAAAAAAAGCAAAAGAAGTAATAGAAGCAGCTGGCGCAAAAGTAGAATTAGTGTAAAGCATTCTGTTTTTGGGTGGTGTGGTACGATTGATAGTGGCTGTTACGTTGTGCGATTTTTGCAATAAGGAGGAGCATGATATCTTGCTCGACTGTTGATAATTTTGTTTTACGAAAATCATTTCGAAAAAATAAATCATTGGTTCCGGTGCCAAATTTAATTGAGGTGCAATCAGAATCATTTAACGATTTTGTGCAGCTCGATTTTTTGCCTGAAGAACGAAAAAATATTGGTTTAGAAAAAGCTTTTCGAGATATTTTTCCTATTGAATGTGGTCCAAAAATTTCGCTTGACTATGTCAGTTATGAATTAGGGACATGGGCTTGTTCTTGTGGAGCTTTGACTGGTATTACCAATCGGTATACCTGGAAAGATTCTGTAACTGGAAAAATGGGTTGTTCGCGATTAGACGGTAGTTCCAAAACAAAACGTTATATTGTCTGCCAGACATGCCATTCGCGTGTGGTGCTCAGTATTCCGTTTTCTGTTCAGGATTGTCGAGATAGTGAAAAAACATTTGCATTTCCTTTAAAAGTAAAAGTGCAATTGATCACGTGGGATATTGATGAACTTGGCAACAAGTCAATTCATGACATTAAAGAACAGGATGTTTATTTTGCAGATGTTCCGGTCATGGTTGATTCGTACGAGCGCAAAGGTCAATATCGTTTAGGCAGCTTTGGAACGTTCATCATTAATGGTGTTGATCGTGTTGTTGTCAGTCAGTTGCATAAATCTTCTGGTGTTGTTTTTTCAAAAAGCAAAAAAACCAAAGATTTGCGTGGTCGACCATACTTTTTTGCTCGAATTATTCCAATGCGTGGTTCATGGCTTGATTTTGAATTTGATACAAACGATTGTTTGTATGTTCGCATTGATAAGAAGAAGAAAGTTTTGGTATCAACGTTTCTGCAAGCATTAGGTGTTGCTCGCGATCAAATTTTGCCGAAATTTTATGGTGCAGATGTTATTTACACTGATGGTGTTTCTTTCTACAAAAAACTTGATGACTCAGTGCTTGGTTTGCAAATTGTCAAAGACATGTTGCCAGCAAAAATTGAAGAGCAGTTTTTGGGTAGTAAAATTACCGAAGATACTTTAAAAGCGCTCAAAAAACTATCAATCGATCGTTTGCTTTTTGCAAATTCTTTACTTTTAAACAAAATTGCCAGAGTTGACATTACAGATCCTGCAACAGGTGAAATTTTGGTTGAACAAGGTGCAACGCTCAGCGATGAAATTTTGCTTGAACTTTTAAAGCATAAAAATCTTGAAATTGATTTGATCAATACGCATGGTCATTCATTTTTGCCAACTATTGCCATTAGTTTATCGTATGATTCTTGTAAATTTCGTGAAGATGCATTGCATGAAATTCATGCAAAAGTTTGGCCTGGAGATGTTCCTTCAATCGTTGAAGTCAAAGAACGCCTTGATCGTCAATTTTTTTCAGGCAGTTATTACGATTTAGCGCAAGTTGGTCGCGTTCGCATGAATTCAAAATTGGGATTGTCGATCGCCAAAGATATTACGGTTTTGACCATGGAAGATATTTTTGCAACGATTCAATATTTGATTAATTTGCGCGAACGAGGTCTTGGTGAACTTGATGATATTGATCACTTGGGAAATCGTCGTGTTCGCTTAGTTGGTGAACTTTTGGGTAATCAAGTGTATGCAGCGCTCTCACGCATTGAACGTATTGCAAAAGAACGTTTTAGAATGCAGGAAGCGCACAATGCGCTTATGCCTCAAGATTTTTTAAATATTAAGCCACTCTCTGCGGTACTTCGTGAGTTTTTTGGCTCAAGTCAATTGTCGCAATTTATGGATCAGACAAATCCGTTGGCAGAGTTAGCACATAAACGTCGACTTTCAGCTCTCGGGCCCGGCGGTGTGATGAAAGATCGTGCAACTTATGAAGTGCGTGATGTTCATAACTCGCACTATGGCAGAATTTGTCCGATCGAAACCCCTGAAGGTCAAACCATTGGTCTTATTTCATCTTTGGCAACTTATGCAATGGTGAATGAACTTGGATTTATTGAATCATCCTATCGATTAGTCAAAAATGGCAAAATTGAAGATGGCGTGGTCTTTTTGGATGCGTTTGAAGAGTCAGCTCTTTACATTGCACAAGCAGATGCTGCTGATCAAACCGGCAAACATTTAATTGATGGTAAAGTTATTGCGCGTCATGGCGGGAACTTTATGGTGGTTGATCCAAAGCAAATTAATGCGATTGATCTTTCGCCGCAACAATTAGTCTCTGTTGCTGCAGCCTTAATTCCATTTGTCGAACATGATGATGCCAGCCGTGCTTTGATGGGTGCAAACATGCAACGTCAAGCAGTACCGCTCATCAAACCTCAAACTCCGATTGTCGGAACTGGAATGGAGTCAGAAGTGGCTCGTTCTTCTGGTGCTGCAATTATTGCAGAACGATCAGGTATTGTGCGTTATGTTTCAAGTGATGAAATTATTGTGGCAAACGACGAGCATGAATTTGTTGATGAAGAATCTTGGATTGATAAAAGTATTCAATCGTATCGTTTGAAAAAATTTAATCGTTCAAGTTATAGTACTTGGATGCATCAACGACCAATTGTCAATGTTGGTGATCGAATTTGCAAAGGTGATTATTTAACTGATGGAACATCATTGACCGATGGAGAATTGGCGCTTGGTGCAAACGTGACTGTGGCATTTATGCCATGGCGTGGTTA
>CAZQGK010000096.1:0-3549 GCA_964592945.1 uncultured Candidatus Saccharibacteria bacterium | reverse complement strand
ATCGTCTATTGAGGCTAAATTATTAAAAAATAAAATAGATGATTTACAAAAAGCTACTGACCCTATATCATCTATGCAATCTAAGTTAATTGCTAGATTGTATTTATCTACTACTTTTGGTGAAGCGGCAGTAATACTTAAAGAAGTTATGGGCAATACACAAATACCTAGTATTACAGTATTATCTTTACCTAAACCAACATAGCTGAGGACGGCTGTAATTTAAGCCGTAAAGCACAATTCCCGTTCCAAGTCGGGAAGCCCTGAAATATGCCATGCCGGACACCTACCAGAATCGACGTAACGGCCTCTGGAAAGCCCTACAGGACACGATCAACATGAAAACCGCCTCATATTACGTTCCATCCACAAAAACCGAATTGAAGGCATATATAGGCCAATTTTGGAATGGAAAAAAATCCGATCTTATTAAAATGCCTATTAAACAATTATATGCAATATATCATAAACAAAGAAAATGTTTAAATTATTAATAGCATTTACAATTTTATTTATTATAGCTTTAATAGGAGTTAGTATATTTTATTTTATAATGTGGTTAGGCAATAGAAAATAAGAGATATAAATATATGTGGATAGTGCCTAATAATGATAATATTTTTCCCAAAAAACATATACCCAAGAATGAAATATCATCTTATTATCAAATTATATGTGAATATGTCCAAATAGCGGATGATTGGGATATGTTAAGTCAAATTATAAAGCATGAAGCACCGGCTAATTTTATTGTAATAGATAATACTTTATATCGTCGTAAATAAGAGTCTTATTATAAGACTCAAAACCCAAAACAAAGGAGAGAGAGTATGTCAGCAAGTGCATTTCGAGTACCGGAAGATAATAAAATACCAAAAGCAGAAGCAGAAAGAAAAATAGGTCAAATGGCTAAAGACAAAGGGTTACGGAATACCTTTAAAGTCATCTATGACGGAGAGGTTATCGGTGATCCTGATGACTTACCCGAAATGGTAGATATGACTTTAGTAAAGGTATCAGAGTTACTACACCAAGCAGTTTAACCTTAATTTTAACCTTAGCCAATAATGCCCATTAGGAGTTAAAGATATGAATACTTCAATACAGCAATTAGAATCTGAAATAGAGCTGTTAAATAACCAAAAAGTAGGATATATCAAGACTCCTGATGGGCATTATTTTGTTTTAACTGAACTTACTAAACTAAACCGTTCTATTCAAGATGAATTTAAAGAAATGTATAAGAACCAATTTGAATCTATTAAAAATAGAGCTAATGCGAGTATAGCTCAAGACTCTTTAGCTGATTTACAGGCTCAATTTAAGCATTTAACTAAAGAAATGGATAAACGTAGAGGGGCTATTACTGTACCTAATGATTTAATAGGTAAACCTTGTATTGTATGGTTAAATGAAGTTATGCCTATTAGAATTATAAACTATACTTATAAAGCTATATCTGGTTTAACCCGAGTCTTATATGCTAAAGAATTGCTTACACAAGAAATTATTGAAAGATGTAAGGTTAAAACTAAATTGAAATTAGATAATAGTATTGATAATAACCAAATGATATTAATGCAAGTATCTACTCCTTGGCAAATTCCTCTTATTATGGCCTATAGTGCTTTAAATAATAAGATATATACCCCTAATTTTATTAATTTTCATAGCAGAGATATTCCACAAAATAGACTATGTACTGGTAATGCTTTACCTAAAACTATTTGGGATATGAACGATAAAGAATTAACTGAATATATGTGTACTATGAACACTTATTCTCCAGGCTCTACAAATATTCAAATTGAATACGGTTCTATGACTATGGACTTTTATAAATTCGTAAAGGCTAATGTAACTATAAATAAGATTGAATTACGAGAGGAGAACAAATGGAGAGTAACGACTTAGTTGATTATTCAAGACAAGAAAATTTAAATAATGATTTAAGATTAAATACTGATTCGTTTAATAATTTACAAATCATAATTGGATGTGGCGGTATAGGGTTTTGGTTAGGAATAATGCTGGCTATGATGGGATATAACAAATTCTATTTAATCGAAGGTGAAAAAATAGACGCTACTAATTTAAACCGTATCCCTATACCACAAACATGGATAGGATTAAATAAAGGAGTAGCTTTACGCAAAACTATAAGACATTTAAGACCTAATACTTCTATTACAGTTTTAACTCAAGCTATTGACCGAAATGACCCTAATATGTTTAAAGAAATTATTGATTTATTAGGCAGAACTTATCAAATTAAGATTTGGGATACTACTGATGACGCTATTGTACAAAAGCTAATGTATAAAGTCCTAAAAGGTTTTAATTATGAATTTTTATATACCAAAATAGGATATGAAGGCTTTAAAATAGGAATTTATAACAATTTAGATGTTTGGATTAATCCAGAAACTTATCAGCCAGGGTATACTACTTCTAAAGCTAATGCCGTAACTTCTGCTATATCAGCAGGTTTAGGAATGTTTTATAGTATGTTAAACCTTAAAGATGATAAGAATTTTAATCTTAAAAACTTATTAACGGAGAAAAGTAATGTCAAAAAAGAACCGTTGGAAGAAACGGAATCATCAGAAATGGCATTTCCCGAATTCACAAATGAACCGCCAAGATAAGGAGTTAAAGACTATGGAATCTAAAAAAGAGTGGAAAGTAGAAGGCCCTTGCTACGAACACGCCAAAGATTGTACTTATGTTGATTTACATGAATTTGGAGAAACTACAATTTACATATCCCCTGAAGTATATAGCGTTATAAACAAATTATGTAAAGATATTAAAAAAGAATGGCAAATGCTTTTAACTGGAACCCAAGATAATAATGATATTGCTGTAACCGGATACTGGATACCTAAACAAAGAGTAGGAGAAACCTTTGTATTTAATTTAGATATCATTACACCTGAAATAGTAGCTGAAAAGGGAATTATTGGCGGAATACATAGTCATGGAACTATGGCAGTACATTTTAGCCCTACAGATGATGAAAAAACTAATAATACTTGTATTAAACATCATATTGTATGCAATAACCGAGGTGAGTTTGAAGCTAAGAGCCGGTTTGACTTACCTTGTGGCCTCTATAAATTCCAAAAAGCTAATGTTTTAATCTGTTTACCTCAACAAGAAATAATCGGATTAGATAATATAATTATCGAAGAACCGGCTGTTAGAAAATGGTTTCAAGAAGATACTGGCTGTAATTGCAACTTTTGGGAAGTTGGAGTCTTAAAATGTGGATGTACTTGTCAAGCCTGTTCCTTTGGTAGACATACCGATTGGAATAAAAAACAGCCTAAACACGCTATTCTAAGACAAGATATGCCAAAAGGCCCAGGGGGAAGTTTACTATGAGAGTTATCCAAGCTATCCAATATAAAATGTTCTTTCCTTCCTATGGAATGATAGGATGTTGTATAAATCATAAATTAGAAATTATGAAAGAAAATAATTCTATAGTTTTATTCCAAAGATGGCATAATATAAATATATTTGAACAAAGACATAATTTATATA
>CAZQGK010000095.1:0-3557 GCA_964592945.1 uncultured Candidatus Saccharibacteria bacterium | reverse complement strand
TCCATACCGCCAGCGTTCACCCTGAGCTAGGATCAAACTCTAAGTAAAAATGACTTTCGTCATTTCCTCGCGTTTTCACTCGGTCGATAATGAAAGCTTGGCTCTCATCTCGTCTCCTCGCTAATGCGCAATGTAGAGAATGTTGATGCTCTATTTTAGGATGGACAGAACAAAAGAATGTGGAACATCCTTCTGTTCTAATTACTGTTTACTTACACATGAGATCCTCCTGGAACCTCATATGTATTTTCTGTTTACTTGCTTTGCTTGTGTGTTTTTTCTTATGACCTACGCGCAGCGAGAGAAATGAGAACTTGTTCTCACTTCCGAGCCAGCGACGGTCATATTGATTTTTGCTTTACAAAAATCAATACCATATTGTATTTGGTTATGCGTACAATTGTCTATTCTGTATGTCAAAGTTCTTCCGAAAAAAGTCATATAGGTATTTCGGCACATCACTCCACCCTCACTTGAGGTTTGGTATGTACGGCATCGAGTGACGCCGAGACAAGCCATCAGGAGCGATGGTCGGAACAGTATAGTCGGGCGCCAAGGTAAGTCAAGCACGGTGCCGTAAGGTGTGGAAAAGAAAGGCTGCCGGCGCGTACGCGCCGGCAGCTGTTCGTCTGTTTTGCGACAGGTTCTCAGTGAAGGCCAGGATTATACGGGGACCAACAAATAGCCCTCGTCCGCCTCGGGACCTTCCTGAAAATCGAGCTCGTTCAGGATGAGTCCTTCGTCCGTCGTCGCATAACGGAAGAATTTCCAGGCGGCAGACCCGTTCTGCCCCACGGGCTCGTAGTAGGCATACCACCCCCTTTTGAAATGTGTCCCGACGTGGAGGCGGACGCCTTTCTTGTAGGGATGCGACGGACCGATGACGGCAGAGACGTGAGGATTCACGACCTGCACATCATCAGCATCGTAGTCTGCATGTAGTGCATTGTCGTGCATGACATCCTCGCTTTCTCGGGTTACGTAACGGCCTGCAGGAATGTCGTGCAGACCGTGTGACCGTCGGCCAGAAGGCGCTTCCGCAAGATGCGTGCGATTGCGCCGGGCTTTGTAGTTCTGACGAGCAATTTCCGCTCGCCGAGATTTCCGTCGCACACGGAAATCGGAATGCACCGTTTCTCACGCCATCGCGCCGGGATTTTTATTTTCGGCTCCCCTTGATATTTCCCGACCCCCGCACACGTCACTGACTCGACGTTGTAGAGACCGGTGAGTACGCGGTGTACTTCTGCAGCAAGCCCTGAGAAGACCGGTTGATTTCTTCCTTGGGCCCGCCGTTTCTGGAATGCAGGACGGCTCATTCTTCACCTCGCCTGTGAGTTGATTTCAACGAACTAAGAACTTGCTAAAAGCACAAGCCCTCCGGGTGGAGGGCTTGTTTGTATCCGGACTTTAGTTTCTAGACACAAGCAAAACCTCCACTCGAGTGGGTAAGGAGGAGGTCAAGGACGATTGTAATTTGCTTGCGAGTCATATTCCGATAGTAGCGGACGTGAAAAAAACGTCAAGTGGATAAAAGAAAACCACCCGCGCCTGCCGAAGCGGGTGGTTTTTGCGTCGCGGGATGCCACGCCATCATGAGGCCTTGAAGCCTTGTCTGACGACCTTGGTACAGACCCTTCCAAGCTCGTACTCGAACATCTCGCGGTTGGCAGGAAGCGCAAGAGCCGCTTGGAGTTCGGGGGTGAGATGCCCCCGGAGGAGGTCCGCGATGAGCTCTTCAGCACTCGTAGCGTTTCCCTCAACTGCACTAGTACCGTCTTCGTTTGCTGCCGCCATTATGTTGCCCTCTAGAACAAGTTTACGGATGCAGAATCCGCCCGGAACAACGCGATTACGGCTTGCCGCAATCATGTTCCGGGTCCGAACTTCAATCCTTGAACGTCGGACCCGACCCACGACAACTGTTAATGAAAAGGCCCCCCTTTCGGGAGGCTGGATTTGCGATTGAAGTAAATGCGAATCAGGCTCCCGATTTACTTACATCAATAATGATGTTAGAAAATCGCAGTCCTTTAGTGGCTCCCGAGATGGGGGTAATAATCGAAATAATGCTGATTGTCCGTGCCTGATGCATTGGTGTCAGAGTACGGCACTCATCAAAAAGCGTCAAGTTTTTGGTTGTCCACAGGCTCGTTGACAGGCCCCCAGCACAGGCTATCCTGAAGGAGTTGGGCAACCGACCGGTATGATTTAGGTACGTACATAGTCCATCCTTGATACGCGAACGAGCGTTCGTGTCGCGAGGGTGGGTTTTGTATTTGTATCCCGGAACGTGCGCCCTTCCCCTATTTCCCTTTTTGTGATAGACATACGCTCCGGAACGCAATTCCGCGTCAACCGGATATGCAGGCGTGAAGAGCTGCATTGTTCTTTCGGCCCTTTTCGTCTGCATATAGTCAATTCTCAACGAGGGTGAAAAAGATGACCACAGTTGAACAGAACGGGAAAAAGCCCGTAATCACGATCACTGGAGTTGCGCTCGATGTGGATCAAGATCCGCTGAAGGGTCCGCTCAAGAAAATCTTAGAGCCCATTCTTGGAGAAGTGGCGGACACTTGGGCTCACCAGCGTCTGGAAGATGGCGTGATCATGGTCTCAAGCGACGATGTTCCGTGGGACAAGCAACCCGCTTTCGCGTCGGCAGCCAAGTCTGTGCTCGGTTCCAAATGCCGGGTTCGCGTCACCACGAACTTCTGACCCGACTGGGCAGATTGACGAATGCAGATAAGCGCCAGCCTTGTGTTGGCGCTTATCTTTGTTATTGACTGATGGAGGCGATGCGTTTATACTCGACGTAGTTAAATCCATTGAGTCGGTTCCTCGCGAAAGCGGGGGTTGGGGCCGATGAGCCTGCATGCGCAGGCATGGAGGTTGCTGCGCAAGTGGCAATCCGGGCTCTCCCGTAACAGAGATAACCAGTGTCGCAACCTAAACAATAGCGGAGCTGGTGAGAATCAATTAAGGTGGCACCGCGTGAAAACGCCCTTATCGCATGAGCATTTGCTCGTGAGATGAGGGCGTTTTCTCTATTCTGGAAATCGCAAATTAACCGGAACGGAAAAGCGCCAACGCTCTTTCGTTCTTTACAGACTCTCAAACGCGGAGAAAGTCACGATGGATCAGGATCTCAATGCGGTCGACGATACGGCGGAGACTGACACTCTGTCGGTCATCGACAAAATCGTTGCGGCCGAGGCTGACCGTGCCGTCGCGGCATACGGCGAATCGTTCGGGGACCTCTTCCGCGCGGAAACGGCCGCAGGCCGTTACTTCGCGACCTTGGACGATCCAAGGAAAGATGCTCTGCGGCACGTTGCCAAAGTGCGTGGGATTCGAACGGATCTCGACCCGCCCCTGCATCGAGCCGAGCAAGATGCCCCGGGGTGGAGCATCGAGAACATGTAGGGAACAGCGGTTCCCGAGGCGCCGGCGGCTCACCGCCGGCGCTTTTTCTTTTGTTGACAGAAACACGCCTCTCCCATATTATCGCTATATGAGTAACGGTCGAATCGCAGCCTCCCTCTTCTTTTTCTTTA
>CAZQGK010000094.1:0-3590 GCA_964592945.1 uncultured Candidatus Saccharibacteria bacterium | reverse complement strand
TCTTGGTCGCCACGCGCGCGACCTGCTTCACGAACCTGGCTTCGGCGGCGATGAATCCCGCCGGCTTGGCCGTGAGCTTCTCGGTCACCACCGTCCACGGCCGGCCGTCGGCCGGATTGATCTCGAGCGTAAAACCGTGCGCCAGCTCGGCGATGACGCCGATGTAGGAACGCCGGCGCCACTCGCCGTCGTTCACGACATCGAGGCCGGCCCGTTCCTGGAGGGCCACGACGAAGCGGACCGCCGCATCCATCGTGTTGGCATCGGTCTCGTCCCATTCGGCCTTTTCGATCAATTCGCGCACGACCAGCGGGCGGGGAATCGAGCCTACGATCGAGGCGGGGAACAGCGGCAGTTTCTTCATTTCAGGCTCACGGCTCCCACAGTGTCTGGGCGAGATTCATATCTTCCTGGGTGTCGATCTCGCGGTACTTGCCGGGCGTGTCGGCGTGGCCGAACGGAATGCCCTGCTCGATCATGTCCTGGAACATGTGGATCAGGTACGCCTTCTGGAAGATCGCGGCCTCTCGGTAGGGCTTGTCCCAGAACTCGGCCTTGCGGCGCCCGTAGAAATCGCGGAACTGCCGCGCGCCCTCGGCTCCGAACTTCGCAACGCCGATGAACTCGCCGGTGGCGTCGTCGTAGGGGATGGTGCGGTAGACGCGCTCGACCTTGCCGCCCCGGGTGATCACCTTTTCCGCGTCATGCGGCGGATGCTGGGTACGCGGCTTATAATGTTCACGCCAGTCGGTATCGATGCCGAGCGCCAGTTCGTCCTTCGACTCCACGAGGCCGCGGACGACGTCCCTGGTGAACAGGATGTCGGAGTAGCTGGTGACGAACGGCTGGTCCATCAGGTCCTCGGCGCACATCAGCGACACCAGGATGTTGTTGTTCGCCCAGTCCTTGTTCTCGCGGAAGATGAACTCCGGGTAGTCGCGCTTGACCGACTCGATGCGGTACCCGCCGATGAAGACGATCTCGGTGCAGCCGCCGCCGCGCAGCGCCTCGAGCGTCCAGTCGAGAATGCGCTTGCCCCGGATCTCGGCGAAGCACTTGGGGGCGTCTTCCGTGGTCGGCATTAGGCGGGCACCACGACCGGCCCCAATGATGATGGCACGCATCTATTTAACCTTCGAATCGGCGAATTGTGGTTGATCGTCGGCAACCGGCTCGCGCCGTTCATCGCCGATGATACGTTCGCGCAGCCGCTTGGACAGAAAGTCGATGGCGTACACGGTGAGGATCACGATGATGATGATGAGACAGGCTTCCTGCAGTTCGTAGGCGCGCAGGCGGTCGGCGAGCAGGAAGCCGATGCCGCCGGCGCCGACAATACCCAGGATGGAAGCCGACCGGGCATTGTGTTCGAACATGTAGAGCGTGTTGGACACCATCATGGGCAGCACCTGCGGCAGCACCCCGTAGCGGATGACCTGGAGGCGATTGCCGCCGGCGGCGCGTACGCCGTCCATCTGCTTGCGATCCAGATTCTCGATAGCCTCGGAGTACAGCTTGACGAAGGTCCCGACCTCGACGATGGCGATGGCCATGATGCCGGCCATGGGCCCGAGCCCGATGGCACGCACGAAAATCAGCGCCCAGATCAGATAGTCGAAGGCGCGCAGCAGATCGGCAAAGCGACGCGTGCCGAACTGCAGCGGCCGGAACGGCATCATGTTCTTGGAGGCGAGGAAAGCGAGCGGGAAGGCCACCACCGCCCCCAACACGGTTCCGAGGAAGGCCATGGCCAAGGTTTCACCCATGACCCGCAAGAACATCGGCAGCTGCTCCCAGCCGGTCGGCGGGAAGAGCTGGGCAACCACGACGGAACCGAATTTCAGGACGCCATCGATGAAATTCCAGGTGAAGAAGCCGAAGCGGTAGAGACAGTAGACGGTCAATGCCGTGGTGCCGCCCCACACCAGCAGCCGCCGCAGCCGCTCCTGCGGGCTCGGCGAAAAGGCTCGCGGCAGGCGGGTGCGGAGCTCCTCGATCTCGGTGGTGGTCGGCATCATTGGGAGAGCTGCTCCTTGCCGATCAGGCGGTGGCGGTAGCGTTCGCTCAACATGTCGATGCCCATGATGGTGGCGACCACGATGAGCAGAATCGCGCCGGCATCGGCGAAGTAGAGGAGCTGGATCGACGTGAAGAGATCATGACCGATTCCGCCAGCGCCGACGAAGCCCACGATGGTTGCCGAGCGCACGTTCAGCTCGATGCGCCAGAACGTATAGGACATGTAATTGGGCAGAGCCTGCGGCAGCACGCCGTAGCGCATCTCGTGAAGCCAGTTGCCACCCGAGGCACGAATGCCCTCGATCGGCAACGTGCTCACATTCTCGTTCACCTCGGCAAAGAGCTTGCCCTGGGCGCCGAGCGTATGGACGGTGATAGCGAGCACGCCCGCCAGCGGCCCGATGCCGAAGGCCAGGACGAACAGGAGGGCCCAGACGATGTCGGGCACGGTGCGGGCGATCTCCAGCACACGCCGCGTAACCCAGTAGACGGCATAGCTCTTCACCAAGTTGCGGGCAGCCAGGAAGGACAGCGCACCGCCGATGGTCGTGCCGAGCACCGTCGCGAGATAAGCCATCAGCAGCGTGTTGAGCAGGCTGTTCAGCCACTTTCCGATGCCCCAATACCACTCCCCGACATCCTCGCCGAAGGTCGACCATCCGATCGGAGGGATCATCTTGACGATGAAATCGGTGGTGCGTGGCAGGCCCTCGATCAGTGCCACGACGTCGAAGCGCGTGACGACGAGGGAAACGACGAAGCACACGGCGAACAGTGCCCAGAACAGCACCGTCCACACCGTCTTGCTGCGGCGATATTCCGCGTACTGCCGCTCGAACTGCGCGGCCGCCTGACTGACCGACATCTGGAACCGATCAGTTCTTCCGCTGCTGCTTGCGCGAGGCGCGCTCGAGTTCCGCCGCCTCGCACATCAGGCGATAATCCTCGTGATAGACGCGGACCATGCCGTTGGTCTTGCCCTGAGCCACCGACTCGGCCAGCGCCATGTCGTGGTCCTTGAGCCGGATGAAGAGCTTCTCGAGGTCCGAGCGCATCTCGAGTGGCAGGTCCTTACGGATCACCACCGGCGGCGAGGGAAGCTGCGGCGAGGTCCACACGATGCGGATCTGCTCGCGCTTGAGCAGGCCCTTGTTCATCATCTGACGCAGGTTGCCGATGTTGTCGTTCTTGCTGGTCCAGGTGAAGGCGCCGTCATAGGTGCCGCGCAGCACCCCGAGCACCGCCTGCGGATGACCGCCGGAGAGCGGGCTCTTGTAGTACTCGTCGACCGGATTGCCCATCTGCCGGAAGGCGGCCGTCGGAATGAGATAGCCCGAACCCGACAGCGGATCGGTGCGGGCGACGATCTTGCCCTTGAGGTCCTCGTACGTCTTGTACGGGCTGTCCTCCTTCACCACGATGACGGCGTTGTAGCCCATCGAACCGTCGGGCTCCTGCGCCGCGACCAGCGGCTCGACGCCGCCCTTGCTATCCATGTGGGTCTGGCAGTAGCTGAAGCCGCTCAGCCAGGCGATGTGGATCTGGCCCGCGATCAGCGCGTTCATCACGCC
>CAZQGK010000093.1:0-3598 GCA_964592945.1 uncultured Candidatus Saccharibacteria bacterium | reverse complement strand
GTATTCGGCGGCGGACAAGCCCGCGCCCGACGCGGACGCGACATTTCAATAGATATTGAACTTTCCTTCCGTGAATCAATATTCGGTGCCGAGCGCCGCGTGCTGCTTTCCAAGACAAGCGCTTGTGATGTCTGCGACGGCTCAGGAGCGAAAAAAGGTTCGAAGCTCGTCACCTGCTCAAGCTGCAACGGCAAGGGCGAGGTACGTGAATCGCGTAATTCATTCTTCGGTACTTTCACGTCGGTGCGTCCGTGCTCGCGCTGCCACGCACGAGGTCAGATACCGGAAACGGTCTGTGAAGCATGCCGTGGAGAAGGTGTGCGAAAACGTGAGGAAGAAATACACATAGTTGTGCCGAGCGGCGTTGAGGACGGCGAGATGATACGTATGCCCGGCCGCGGCGAAGCTGCGACTGGCGCCACACCGGGCGACTTGTATGTGAAATTGCACGTAAAGCCGGATGCCAAATTCTCCCGCGAGGGCAACAACCTCATTACCTCACTCCCGATAAAACTCTCGGACGCCCTTTTGGGAGGGGAATACCGCGTGGCGACGCTCGACGGCGATGAAATGCTTACCGTCGAGCCCGGCATCGCACACGGCGAGATCATCCGCGTACGCGGCAAAGGCGTGCCGCACGGCCGCACACGAGGCGACCTCCTCGTACGAATAGATATCGAATTTCCAAAGAAACTTTCGCGGCACGCACGGGAACTCATCGAGAAATTGCGGAACGAAGGATTGTAAACAGCACCCGGCTGAAAGCCCGCAGTAGGAAGGTATAATGCACCAATGGACGCGACCGCGCTTTCTTCGGTATTTGCCAATTGGCCGACAAATTGGATAATTCTCGGCTTTATCGCCGTCGTCATTGCCGCGGAATGCTTGCGCGCCGGGACAAATCGCGCGGTATCGCTCGCTCTTGCTCTACCGCTAGCTTTCCTTATTTTGAGCGCGCTGCCGTCTGCGGCGCTTTTGGGCGGGGTCCTGGAAAAGGCGCAGACTCCGATGGTCCAAGCGATTATTTTGTTAGTGCTTGTTGCTCTCGCATATATTTTGACCTATCGCATTCTCGGCTTTTACAGCGATTCGTCGGGACAGCCCCTGCAATCGCTTCTCACAGGCGTGGCTACGACGGCGATCCTCGTCGTGCTGTGGCTCCAAGTACCCGGCCTCACATCCCTCTGGCATTTCGGTGACCAGGTACAGGCGGTGTTCGGCGAAGCGTACCGATTCTGGTGGCTCTTAGGCTCGTACATAACCCTCGCCGCCGTCCGCAGCTAACGGTGCTATAATCCACAAACATACTATGATTGTGCACTTTGGCGAGCATATAACGATTGACGGCTACGACGGCGACCCCAAACGGCTGGATAACAAAGAGCTTGTTGCGAAGTCCCTCGATGAACTCGCGGCTATACTGAAGATGCATCCGCTCGGGAGAGTTCACATTGTTTCCGCGCCGGATAATCACCTAAAAGACCCCGGCGGGTGGAGTGCGTTCATGATAATTGCTGAGAGCCACATCGCCATCCACACCTTCCCGCGACGTCGTTTTCTTTCCGCCGATGTGTACACCTGCCAGAACGGGGTTGATGCGGATTTCGTCGTAGAGTTTTTCAGAAAAAAGTTCAAGCTCGGAGACGTTGAGAAGCACTTCATCAAGCGCGGGACAAAATATCCCGCTCACAACATCACGTAGTTTTGGTATGGATACGACGACGAGAAATATCTTCACCGTTATGTCCGTCCTGGTTGTCGTTTCTATTTTCCTCACGTATGACCGGGCGGTCGTACGCAAGGATTACACAGCGTTTCCGCCCGAGCCTGAAGAAGAAGCTGCTCCCCTCGAGGAAAGTGTCCCCTTGGAAATACCTCCCGATGTCGAAGCTGCTTCTTCGGGAGAAAGTACTAGCACCACACCCTGAATATGGGGTCCGCCCAGGAAGTACTCATCACGTTCCCGGGCCGGATTCTTATTGTCGGTTTCGGTAGCATAGGTACTGCTATCCTCCCGCTCATCCTTCGCCATATCGGCATTCCGAAAGAACGCATCAGCATCATCACTGCCGACGAGCATGGTTCTGAGATCGCAAAGAAAGAGGGAATCAGTTTCCAAATAGATCCGCTGACCAAATCCAACTACTCTGAAGTCATAGACAAATACCTGGCAAAGGGGGATTTTCTCCTCAATCTTTCAGTGTACGTGTCGTCGGTGAGTATTGTCGAGCACTGTCAGAAGAGGGGCATTCTTTATCTCGACACGGTGGTTGACGGATGGGAGGAGGAATTCTCAAACCCGGAATGGACACTTTCGGAGAAGTCCAACTACGGGTTCCGCGAGAGACTGCTCGCGTTCAAAGCAAAGAGTACGGCGACAGTAACCGCCGTATCGGCTCACGGAGCAAACCCCGGGACTGTGTCGCATTTTCTCAAGCAAGCACTTCTCAACATCGCAGAGGACACTGGATTTTCCACTCCCGTCCCGCAGTCCAGGGAGGAGTGGGCGACTCTGATGCGGGACCTCGGTGTAAAAGTGGTTCATGTCGCGGAATACGACTCCCAAGTCTCACGGGAGCCGAAAAAAGTGGGGAGATTCGAGAACACATGGTCTATCGACGGCTTTTACACCGAAGGAATATGCCAGCCCTGCGAACTGGGGTGGGGTACCCATGAAAAGCATTGGCCCAACGACGCTCATCAGCACGGTTACGGCTGCGGGGCGGGGATTTATCTCGACCGACCGAGTGCCGCGACGCTCGTACGCACGTGGACACCCGAACACTGCACGTTTTTCGGCCGCATCATAACGCACAGCGAATCCATTTCCATCGCCGATTACTTCACTCTCCATAAGGAGGGAAAGCCTGTGTATCGTCCTACCGTCCATTACGCATATCGCCTTTGTGATGCGGCGATTCTATCGGCTGAGGAGTGCATGGGGAATCACTTTCAACTTCAAAAAGAACAGAAGATACTTCTGGATGAAATCGAAAGCGGCATGGATGAACTCGGCGTCCTTGTCATGGGCCACAAAAAAGGTGCGTATTGGTACGGCTCGCAACTCACGATAGAAGAGACGCGGCGACTCGCCCCGTACCAGAATGCGACCGGCATGCAGGTCGCCATCGGCGCGCTCGGAGGTGTCATCTGGGCGATGGAGAACCCGAATGCGGGCATCGTAGAAGCCGACGACCTGGACTTCAACCGCATTATGGAAATCGTTCGCCCCTACATGGGAAAAATGGTAGGGAAGTACACCGATTGGACCCCGCTCAAGCCGGACGCTGTTTCATTCCCCCGCGACCTGGACACAGAAGATCCGTGGCAATTCAAGAATTTCCGCATCAGTTGAAGCCGCGTCTCAAAGGTACAGCAGAGCAACTCCCGCAATCATGATGGCTACGGTGAGTCCGCGCTGAATGAGGTGTTTTTTTGACCACGTGATGCCGTGCACCACGTGCGGAGCGCAGAGCGTTGCAATGAACGCGTAAAGAAATACGAAGGCAGGGTGGAATGAATTGACTACGTAGACTAGTGCCACCGGCGCGAGCAAGAACGCAAAATTAAGTATCAAGTCCGAACTGACCATCAACAC
>CAZQGK010000092.1:0-3634 GCA_964592945.1 uncultured Candidatus Saccharibacteria bacterium | reverse complement strand
CGCGGGCTCAAGGAAAAGGTCTGGCCGCTGCTCGAGAGCGGCAAGGTGAAGCCGATCATCTACAAGACCTTCCCCCTGCGCGAGGCGGCGGCGGCGCACGCCGAACTGGAGCGCGCCGACCATGTCGGCAAGGTGATGTTGACGGTCTGAGCCTGGTCAGAATTTTCCGGTTACGAAGTACATCGCGATCCAGGGCTGCCAGACGACCACGACCAGGCAGCCCAGCATGAGCAGGATGAACGGCATGGCGGCGCGGCAGAGCAGGCCGAACGGCTGCTTGAAGGCGCTCATGGCCACGATCAGATTGAGCCCGACCGGTGGCGTCAGGTAGCCGATTTCGAGGTTCAGGATCATGATCAGGCCGAAGATCACCTTGTCGAAGCCGTAGGCCGCGGCGACCGGGGCCAGCAGCGGCGCCAGCACCAGGATGGCCTCGCCGGTGGTCATCAGGCAGCCGACGATCAGCAGCAACACGTTGACCAGAAGCATGAACATCCACGGGCTGTCGATGTAGCCTTGCATGACGGCAACCATGCCCTGAGGAACGCGGTGCTCGATCAGGATGATGTTGAGGCTGAGCGCCACGGCCAGCACGGGAAAGAGCGAGCCGCCGAGTTTCGAGGCTTCGAGCACCACGTTGTAGAAGTCGCCGAACTTCAGTTCCCTGTGCACGAAGATCTCGATCACCATGGCGTAGGCCAGGGCCACGGCGGCGGCCTCGGTCGCGGTGAAGAAGCCGGAATAGATGCCTCCCAGCATGATCACCGGCATCAGCAGCGCCCAGATGCCGCGGCCGAAGGCCGTCACGAACTCATCGAGGCTGAAGGACTCGGCCGGTCGCTTGCGATTGAACCAGACGGCATAGGCCGACAGCACGATGGTGAGCAGGATGCCAGGGCCGAAACCCGCCGCGAACAGATCGACGATCGAGGTCTCGGTGACGAGCCCGTAGATGATCATCGGAATCGACGGCGGGATGATGATGCCCAGCGTGCCACCTGACATGATGGCGCCCAGCGTGAACTTGATATCGTAGCCCGCCTGCCGCATCGCCGGGAACATGACCGAGCCGATCGCCAGCATGGTGACGATCGACGAGCCGGAGATGGCAGCGAACACGGCGCAGGACAGGACGCAGGCGACCGCCAGGCCGCCGGGCAGTGGCCGCGTGATCGCGGCCAGCAGATCGATCAGCCGCTGGGCGATCGAGCCGCGCGTCATGACGTTGCCGCACAGGATGAACAGCGGGATCGACAGGATCAGTTCCTTGTCGAGGCCGATCCACATGTCCTCGATGATGTAGTCGAGCTGGCCCTTGCCCCACACCAGGTGAATGAAGGCGGTGGCCGACAGCAGGATGACGAGCAGTGGCTGACGCAGGAACAGGAGCAGGACGACGAGGCCGAGAAGCGCCAGACCGCTCATTCCTGGAACTCCGGCAGGCCGGGCCGGAGCGTGGGCCAGATGGCATAGATGAAGTAGCGGACCGCCGCCGACAGGAAACCCAGTGGGATCGCGACCTGGAACGGCCAGACGACCCAGTCGAGTACCGGGGCGCGCAGCTCCACGGCATAGCTCGACTCGACGAATATGACTCCGAACCAGGTCACGCCCAGCAGGAAGCAGCCGGTGATGAGGTCGGCCAGGCGGTCCATGCGCGGCCCCCATTGCTTGGGCACCCAGCCGAAGCCGACGCGCGGCACGAGGTGGCTGCCGGTGGCGGTAGCGATGCCGATGCCGGCAAAGCTGCCGACGACCAGCGCATAGATCGCCAGCCGCTGCGAGGCGAAGATTCCGGTCGGTCCAATGTCGATCCCGGCGAAGTTCAACAGCGGTGCCAGAAGCTCGCGGCCCAGCACGTCGAGGACGAGGATGATGGCGATGAAGGAGAAGCAGACGACGGCAAGCCAGCACTCGAACCTGTGCCAAACCGCTAGCACCCGCACCGCTCCGCGCGGCGCGGACACGACCGGCATATCAGCCATGAGAAGCGCTTAGCTCTTCTTCTCGCAGCTCGCGCGCGCGGCTTCCATCTGCTTGTAGAAGTTCGGCGCATCGCCGCCGACTTCCTGGACCATCTTGGGCCACGCCGGCTGCAGCGCCTTGCGCCACAGCTCGCGCTGCTCCGGAGTCGGCGTGGCGATCGTGCCGCCGGCCTTCACATGCATGTCGCGCAGGACCTGCTCAAAGCCCCGGATCTCCTGGCGGAGTTGGGTCGCGCTGCGGCGGGCGACCGCCTTGTCGAGCGCGGCGCGCTGGTCGGCCGGCAGCTTGTCGTAGACGCCCTTGTTGATGAGGATGATGCCGGGCGCATCCGCCAGTTCAACGCGCGAGAGCACCGGCGCCACCTTGGCGAGGCCCGACGGCAGGTAGAAGGTAACGACCGTGGCGTTCACATCAGTAAGGCCGGTCTGGAACGCCGAGGCAATTTCCGTGATGCCGATCGGCGTCGGATTGGCGCCGAGCGTCGCCCACATCGTTGCCGAGACCTTGTTGGCGGCTGACGCGGCTTTGAGGCCCTTGACGTCGGCCGGCACGAGATAGGGCTTCTTGCCGACGATGTCTCCGGTGCCGACTTCGGTCCAGCCGAGGAACTTCACGCCTTTCTTCGCGAGAAGATCCGACACCGGCTTGGTCATCGCGTCGACGGTGCAATCCTGTTCGGCGACGTTCTTGAAGAAGAAGGGCAGGCCGAGCAGCGCCAGTTCCGGCGCCAGCAATGCCACCGCGCCGTTGGAGAAGCCGCCCATGTCGATGCGGCCGCGCGCTACCTGCTGCACGGTGTCCTGCTCGTTGCCGAGTTGGGCATTGATGAACGAGGCGATCTTGATCTTGCCGCCGCTCTCCTCGTCGACGTCCTTTTCGAAGCGACGCAACTGCGGTGTCACCCATGGCGTCTTCTCGGGCGCGCCGGTGGTGTAGCGAAGCTCGGTGGCGGCCTGCTGCGCACTGGCGCCGCCCACCAGGACAAGGGCCAGGAACGTGCCAGCCGCGAAAACAGCTCCCGTCAGACGAGTCATGTTGTTCCTTCCTCCACGCATTCATCGGTCGGCGCGCTTGCGGCGCCGTTCAACTCGCGGGCAGTTTGCCGAGCTTCGCGCGCGATGGCGAGCGCGAAGTTGGCGGCAGTGTCAATTTTGCGTGGTCTCGCTGACGTCGGGCTGATCGGCCTCGGCCGGATCGACAGCGGCGACAGCAGCCTGCGCCGCTTCCGCCGCGGCGCCGGCCTTGGCCTGCGCCTTCTTCTTGGCGGCGTCCTCGCGGGCGGCCTTGCGGCGCGCCTTGTCGACGGCGTCGTTGAGGTCCTTCAGCATGCAGAGGCCGAGCGTCACGGGATCGCGCGGCCGCACGTTCTGCATGTTCCAGTGCGAGCGGTCGCGTACCGACTGCACGGTGCTCTTGGTCGAGCCGACCAGCTTGGCGACTTGGGAGTCCTGCAATTCAGGATGGATTTTCAGCAGCCAGGCGATGGCGTCGGGACGGTCCTGCCGCTTGGCCACCGGCGTGTAGCGCGGCCCCTTGGAGCGCGCGACCGGCATCGGCACGTCGCGCGGTGTGAGTTTCAGCACAGCGTTCTTGTCGGCTTCCGCGCGCTTGATCTCTTCCTTGGTGAGCTGACCGTTGGTCGTCGGGT
>CAZQGK010000091.1:0-3674 GCA_964592945.1 uncultured Candidatus Saccharibacteria bacterium | reverse complement strand
GCCACTTCGTGAAGCTTTTAAGCGATAACATATACGTCGAGAGAGTATATGCGAGGGGCTACCCTATGTCAAATTTTGCCGTGGATAGCGGGTGGATAATAGCTATTTCTTCCCTTTTTTGAGTATTTCGGCGGCTTTTACGAGGTCTCCGGGGGCATTTATCTGTATCCAGTCGGTCGTGAAAACGGGCTCAAGGCGTACCCCGAGGGCCTTCGCAGCGACAATGACCGTCTGTGGTAGGCCGTATTCAAGGCTGCCTTCCTGTTTTGGGATGAGTGGTTGAGAGAAAAGTCGCGTGTCGAGCGCGAACATATTGGTACTCGCGAGCCCCGGTTCCGTCCCGAAATCGCCCTCAATGATCGCAGTGATGTTCGCATTGTCGTCGAGTTGCACGGACCCGGACCGGTGCATTTCAGGGATTTGCTGGACGAGAAGTTTCCACGAACTTGATTCCTCAGTGCATTTTTTTAGGTCTTCCGAGTCGAAAATATCATCACCGTTCAGTACGAGAAATCTGTCTTTCAAAACGCTTTGTGCCGCCCATAGAGCGCCGGCCGTTCCATTGAGCTCTGTCTGCTCCACATAGGTAAGCGTGCGTCCGCGATACGAGCCTTGATATCGTGTCTTAATAACATCCGAAAGATGCCCGATAATCAACACGACTTCCTGGATCTCATCCGGAAGCGCATCAAGCTTGTGCTCGATCAGCGTCCTACCATCCACCACGAGCATCGGCTTCGGAACAGCGGTCGTCAATTCTTCCATCCGTGTACCGCGTCCCGCGGCGAGTATGACTGCTTGCATATTGGCGTATTGTAGCAAACAAACAGAAACCACCCGCCGGGAGGTTGGGCGACGGAGACGTGTGCGAAAGTCTCGACGTCGTCCGGCCTTCCGGCGGGTGGTCGTACTTACAAACTAATCACGATGATGCGCGATCTCAGAACGGATACGCTCGATCGTGCGAGAAGCAGCTTCTTTGCCGCCCAAGCCAAATGCGAGACCGAATGCGAGCGAGAGCGCAATCACGAACCCCGTGAAGAGCGTCTGGATGAACGTGCTCGCGACCTGGAGCTGATCGAGTGCTGCCATGATGGCGAAGATCCAGATGGCCCACTTGGCGACCGCGCCGGCGAGGTTTGCGGCGTGTGCTCCCGCAGCTCGTGCAGAACCACTCACCAATCCCCTTACCACTTCAGCAACAACGGCGCCGAGGATGAGGATGAGGACCGCCACAATGACCTGCGGCAAGTATCCCAGTACCACCTGCTGCAAGAATATCGTGACACGGTTAAGCCCGAGGATATCGAGTGAGGCGACGAGAAATACCAAGATCATGAACCACATGACCAAGGTGCCGAGGAAGCGTCCGATGTCGAGCGTGAAGCCCGCCTCCTTTGCGGCGTCATTGAGACCCGCCGCTTTGAGTGCATCGTCGATTCGAAGCACTTTGACTACCTCGACCACGATGCGATACAGAATTACCCCCACTATCCAACCGATCACGAAAACGATGACTGCCGCGAGGATCGCTGGCAGGTACTGTGCGACGGTGAACCAGAGGCCCGTAAAAGAGCTCTGTACCACGTCCGCAGATTGCGCAACTATCATAAATATGTGCGTATATTAAGAATAATGTTTATAAAGGATCTTCGACCCCTGTATAGGAGTAATGATACCATCCAAGCACTTCTGTGAAGGGCCGCAGCAAAGTCCGTGTGGATACGGAAAAACGAGCATTTTGGGGCTTTTTTGGCTATTCCTTACAGAAGTCTCCCCTTATCAAGCAGCACAAGGTGCGGAAAATCAAGAGTATCCCGCATAAGGCGGTCTTGGATGGTGAGGCGGTAGCGGAATTCCGGGCCCGAAAAAGCCGCATAACGTATCTCACGGCCAAACTGACGTTCCAGTGCGCGGATTGCGGTCTCAAGACGCCCTTCGTTCAAGCCATCAGCCGCGACCAGGAGGTCGGCCGGGCGCGACGGATCCCCCACGAACGACCCAGAGAGCACCACAGCCACAAATCGCCCGGCGCCCTTAAGCCCCTTCAGTATGCTGGTGTAGTGTACCGGCGAGACTTCGTGCACGAATTTTGAGAGAGCGACCGAGTGCTTGAACGTGGGATCAATCGCCCACGCTTCCTTCTTTTGTTTTCCTTCTATTGTGCGGTTGCTGCTATTCCCGAGCGTAATTACAAATTTCCCGAGCTTCAGTATCCCTAATTTCTCGAGTGCCTTTATCTCTTTGAGAGCCGCCCGCAGCGACACACCTGCGCGCTTTGCGGCCAGAGGTGCCGTGAAGACGCCGGACTGATCAAGAAAAAAAGCTCGGAGTACCTTGGCTCGGGATGTATTGCCCATGAATCTCGCCAGGAAATCCTCTGCCATAGGGGTTCATTATCCTCGTACGGCGGCATCAGTCAACTATAAGAAAACAGCGGCAAAAATGCCGCCGTTTTCTTGAGTTATGTGAGAGATTACTTAAGAGTAACTTTTCCTCCAACGTCCTCAATCTTCTTCTTCCACGCTTCTGCATCCTCCTTTTTCACATCGGCCTTCATGAGGGCCGGTGCGCCTTCAACCATGGTCTTCGCTTCCGAGAGACCGAGGCCCAAGACTTCTTTGACTATCTTAATGACTGCGATCTTCTGTTCACCGAACGAAGTGAGTTCAACGTTGAACTCGGACTTCTCCTCGGCTGCAGGACCTGCCGCAGGACCGGCGACGGCGACTGCCGCAGCCGAGACTCCCCACTTCTCTTCTATCGCTTTGACGAGCGTGTTGAGTTCAAGCACGGTCATCTTTTCAACTGCTTCGATGATTTTTTCTTGGTCCATAGGATTAATTTTTATTTTTAATTACGCGTTCTTCGTCTTCGCGACTTCGCTCAGAGCGATCGCAAAGCGGGCACGCGGCGAATTAATGATATTCGCGAACATACCGCGCAAGCCTTGCATCGATGGGATGAGCGCGATCTCACGCATCGTCGCTTCTCCGATGAGCTTCCCCTCGAAGAGTCCTCCAACGAGGAAGATCTTTGCCTCTTTCTTGACGTTAAGGAATTTCTTCCCGTACTCGTGCATGAGGCGCGCCGGCGCGGTTACGTCGTCGCCACCGCCGTAGGCGAGGGCGATTTCACCGTCCAAGGGGACGTCGTCGGCTTTGTGGCCAAGCGATTCAAGTGCGCGCTTGATGAGCGTCTTTTTCGCAACCGTGTATTTCACGTTTGCGGCCTTGAGATCGCGTCGCATCTCGGTTTCTTCCTTGATGTTGACGGCCTTGAAGTGCACGAACACCGTTGTTGCGGCGTTCTTGAATGCATCTTCAAGCTTTGTAACGATTTCAACTTTCTGCTGCTTTGTCTGCATATAGCCAAAAGCTACTGCTGTACTAATGGAGGGCGAGTTGTCGACCTCGACGGGACTTCTGCCTTTCGGCTGCCCGTTGTCTCTGGCCCTTATTTGGGACTGTACACTATTTAAAAAGGCTTGTCCACCGTGCATCTCTCCCTATTTCCTCCCCCACCAGTACCTGGAATGCCGCGGCAGTTTGGCGCTCTCGTTCTTGCTGAACGACAATCGTGTTTACGGCATACGTTATGCCGAAACTAAGCGCGATAAACAAAGTAAAACCGAGCGTAAAACGGAAAAAAGAGTTGGCGCTTCCCTGTCGCAT
>CAZQGK010000090.1:0-3753 GCA_964592945.1 uncultured Candidatus Saccharibacteria bacterium | reverse complement strand
GCGGCGCTACGGCCTGCATAACGCTCCCATCGTCTTTATTTGCTTCGCTTTTTTCCACTTGAGGCTTCAGATTCATTCCGCACTTCGGACATTTACCAGGAGCGCTTTGCCTTACCTCCGGGTGCATTGGGCAAACATATTCTTTTTCTGCGACATCGACAACCTCATAACCAGGAGCAATGTCCGCTACAGTGCCAGGAGGATTTTTGAACCAACCGAAATCACCCGGTAATTGAACCTGCTTGTTATATTCCGCGGCGTCCTTGAAATTCGGAATATCATCGTGCACTTTCACGATCGTGAACATACCCCCCATTCCAACACCTCCAAAGGGCCCATCGCCGCCCATCATGGGCAGCGTGTTTTCGGGACCCGCCATGTGTTTGGCGTGTTCCATATGCTCATGCATGCCGGTCTCGCCCATGGCCATGTAATCAGGGAGCTGTTTTTTGATTTTTTCTTCCAGCCCTTTCTGGCTGACCCCGAGAACATTCGGAATTCCGTGGCCCATGGCATTCATGGGGTGATGCCGCAAATGGCAATGAAGCGCCCAATCTCCCTCAATAGCAATAAACTCATAATCTCGCGTCTGTCCCGGCCCGATCGTCACGGTCGTTTCCGGCCACTGCGCGGATTCAGGAATATCACCGCCATCGGTTGCGACAATTTTGAAAGTATGTCCGTGCATATGAATATTATGGAAACTCTGCGCCACGTGTCCAATGCGCACGCGCACTCTCTCGCCCGGTCTTGCAAGAAGCGGCGCCGTTCCCGGAAAAGCCCGGCTGTTGAAAGTAAAAAGATTGAACTCCGTCATGACGTTGGGGTCCGGACGCGATGTGCCCGGCTCCACAAACCATTCGTTCAGGAAAATCGCGTAATCACGGTCAATCTTCTTGTCCCGGTTTTTCGGATGAATGATGAAAAATCCCATGGCTCCCATGCCCATCTGGACCATTTCATCACCGTGCGAATGATACATTTGAGTGCCGTGCTGCTTAAGCGTGAATTCATACGCGAATGTCTCTCCCGGCATAATGGGCTTCTGATTCAATCCCTGCACGCCGTCCATTCCACTCGGCAGAATAAATCCATGCCAATGAACGGCCGTCGGTTCCGGGAACTTATTCGTAACAAGGATACGGACGCGGTCTCCCTCCACCGCTTCAATGGTCGGCCCCGGAGTCTGCCCGTTGTAACCCCATGCCCGGATCTTCATTCCCGGTGCGACTTCCCACTCAACCTGCTCAGCGATAAGATGAAATTCTTTGACGCCGTCTACCATCTTCCACGGAAGCGTTGAACCGTTTAGCGTGACGACGGGCGTATAAGGTAAATTATCCGCAGCGAAACATTTTTCTTCAAAAAAAGTGAACATAGCGATAAGCCCTGCAAATAAACCGACTGATATAAATAAGCTCTTTTTCATTACATTCCCCCGTGTTGCGAGTGGTCGTTTTTGTCTGTTTTTGCGGCGCTTGCTGGTTTCATGCTTTCTCCCAAAGGGAGTGCTCGGCCTACGGCTCTCTCAAGTTCCGAACGTGAAACCCAGTACTCTTGGAGCGAATCGATATATTGTTCGCGAGCGTTTATCTCGTCACGCTTGGCCGCGAGGAGTGTATAGACACCGATAAGCATATAATTTTGATGCTTCTGCATCTCTTCAACGATTTTTGATTTTGCCGGAATGATTGAGTTGTTATACTCCTCCACGCTATTGCGAGCCGCTAAAAGTCGGTCATGGGCACGTGCCACTTCCGAGATGACTTGGTTTTCTAAAGCGGCGAGCTCGTACTCACTCTGCCTAACTCTTGCCCCCGCTCCCAAGACGGCATTACGCCCCAAATCGAAGATCGGTACCCCGGCTCTTATCTGGGGGCCACCCGAACGCTCTCCATCCAACTCCTTTTCACGCCGGTAACCCACATCGATGTCGTCAAAAATTCCAACGCCGCTTAAAAATACGTTTTTCTTTTGAATTTCGACTTCTTTCCTTGCGGCCAAAAGATCCACGCGATCATTCAGCGCCGTTTTTCCGAGACCGTCCACTGTGGGATCGCTCAACTGAATATAAGGCAACTCTCCGGAAAGCTTCCAATCGCTCCGTCTTTCTGGAAATCCAAGAAGATCGCTCAGGTGCTGTCGCTCAACATTCACTTCAGCTTGAGCCTGAGCTACAGCCAATTTGGATTCCAGGAATATGGCTATTTCATTCTGAAGAAAAAACTCGTTCACGTTTCCAGCTTCACGTTGGCGTCTGGCAAGCTCGGCCGCCGCATCGGTGGTCTCTAAGACCTCTTGACGCAGTTTTAGCTTTTCCTCTGCGGCAAGCACCGCGTAATAAGCCTTCTTTACGTCGAATGCAAAGTCGGCTAACTCCTGACTGAGACGATACTCCAGTTGTCGATACTGCGCCCCCGCGACCTGACTTTTCATCGGGAAAAGGAGCAGGCTTAAAAAATTCTGTTCAATAGAAATCTCGGTAATTTCTCCGTCTCCGTGCTCAGGATACAGAATACTGCCCTCGATTACAGGGTTCCGAGGCAAACGCGCCTTGGAAATTTCGGCTGAAGACACACCAAGTCCCTCGAGACGGCCTTTGAGCGCCGGGTTGTTTTGAAAGGCGAGCTGAACGGCGCTTTCAAGCGCAAGCGGTTCTTCCTGAGGCACGCTCGTCGCAGTCTTTTCCTTTTTAGTTGTTTCCAATTTATACCCTGTTTGATTTTCAACCCGTTTAGAAACGTCTCGCATGGACTGGGAAGCTGAAGCGCATCCAGAAACGGCAAGAAAAGGAATAAAGATTAAAATTAGTAAGATTATTTTCCTCATTGTGTTTTCCTAGTTCCTTCCTGAACTACTGAACTTTTATCCTTAAGCACTAACCTCATTTTGCATTTTGGACATTTGGTCGATTTATCGTCCGTCACTTCAGGATGCATCGGACAGGCAAACAAGTTTGATTTGGCTTCAACCTTCACCTTAGCCTTTTGGCGTCTTGCTTGATCCCTATAATATTCATAACTATGCGCATGGGCGATTTGAGTCGTGAATGTAGATATAATTAAAAAAATTAATGCGGTTATCTTTTTCATTTTTTCTCCGTAATGTTCCCGTAAAATTGTGCTATCCATCGCTTTAATATTGCCGCTTCGTTCATCGTTCCCCTTAGTACCTTTTTGTAATTTCGAATCCGGTATAAATGCGCGAGGCCATCCGTGGAAAATCCATTCTTTAAATGTGCTCTTATAGACACTGGGTTAGCCATCTCAACGCTAGAATAAAGGCTGTCAACCCCCTCATCTTTTAAATCACGGAATACTCTATTCAATAAGGCTTCGAGAACTCCTTTTCTTCGATAAGGCTCAAAAACATACCAGTCATAAGTGAAGCGCTCATGTTTCTGAAGAGGCCAGAAAATGAATGAGTGTTCTGCTCCATAAAAATGACAAAATGAATTCGGGTTTATCCACAAATAACCATAAAGCACATTGCCATTCTTTGCTATATAGCACCTATGCCCCGCTTGCAGACGCTTTTCAAAAACAAAACTAATACTGAGTCTTTCGGGATGCATTTGTATCGCTTTGATGTCTGACGCATTCGCCAACTCAATTTGATATTTACTGTGAGACGCTGGTAACGACTGCAAGTTTATTTTCATAACCATAATATGGCTTTGAAATTTCGACTTTATTGGAAGCGTCCGAATAATTAATCCTATCAACCTAAAAAAAAGATTGCGATAAGATAGTC
>CAZQGK010000089.1:0-3791 GCA_964592945.1 uncultured Candidatus Saccharibacteria bacterium | reverse complement strand
GAAACGTTCAAGGCCATGGAACGCGCGACGTTAGCGCTTGAGAACATCGTTCGCAGGCGGGGCAAACGCTCTGCCGAATACCTTGCGGCAATGCGCGAGTACCAATCGATTATTGGCCGCGCCATGGAGCACGCCGATGGAAACGAGCAAGACGCGGTTTCTGCGCAGCGTAGTTAAGACGTTCAACGCGGGCGGGTTTAACCCGTTGGACGTGCGCTATCAGTGCATGCGGGCGGGTTTGAGTGAGCGGCGGGCAACGTTGTTCGCTGTAAGAATGGCACGGTTGAAGGAGAACAGTCATGAACGGAAAGTTCTTGTGGATTGTGTTTCAGGGGGCCGGGATTTACGGCGGCGGGCTGGTTGACGGGGAAAAGAACGCCCGCGACCAAATCGAAACCCAGATGAAGCAAAGCAAGTCCATCACCAAGGGCTTGGTGTTCGCTGAGTCTGACGCGCTCACCAAAGCCGAACCGCTCGTTGTGGTGTGGCACGACAAGAAGTAACCGAATTCAAGGTTGACCCCGCAGATGGTTTGCGGGGTTTACTCGTTACCAGTTTTAAGGAGATTGACCATGAGAATCGATGGCGCATTGGTAATGGCGCGCTCTGAAGCGAGGCGAATGGGCATTATCCATTTGGCCTATCGCATTCACTGCGAAAAAGCGGGGCTACCTGCGGATACCGTGACAAAGTTCGCCACGGCACTGTTTGACGGTGAGCTTGACGCGAGCAAAGATTATACGTGGAGCGGTGTTGCGTTTAAGGAGATTCGCAATGGCAAAGTTTAAGGTTGGCGATTGGGTTCGTTGCTCCTGCCCGTATTTAGGCTGGCCGGGCACAACGGCTGAAGTGACGCGTGAAAACGACCCGTACTATGAGATTCAAAACCATTTGGGTGTGCGTGAGTTCCACGAATCGTGGTTAACCACTACACCCATGCCACCGGCTGCCGTGCCGTTGCCCGCTGAGGCCCTATTGGCTGGCTTCGGTCAGTCAGTTCCGCCCCAACCATGGGTTGACGGTTTGGCGGGCGGACAGTGTAAGAGTGTAACGCCTAAGATTGAACCTGTTTGCCCGTCATGCGGGTGCAAGGATGCTCGGAACTACGTGGGGTTCAGTTCTATTGAGTGCGCCAATTCGCGCTGCGCTCACTACAAGGAGTTGGTCAATGGGTAACCTGTTCTACGACGAACCGCGTCAGCCCCCACGGGACTACGTGATAGACCGGAACGGTAAGCCGATTCGAGTTGGTACCCGTGTGAGACGGTTAGAGTGTTACGCTACGCCAGAACAGATCGGCAGGATTTTCACGGTGACACTGATTAGCATAGTTCCCCGTGATCCGGCTATGGACGGACTAAGCTACAACGGTGAAGACGAGGCACAGTGGGACGCTGACAGATTTGAGGTGGTAGATGGGTAACCTGTTCTACGATGAGCCTCGAATAGAAAGCGGGGCACCCAAGTTTAAGCCGGGTGACAAGGTCAAAGTGTTGCGCGGGATAAACGCGGGCATCAGAGTTGAGTTCGTCGCGTATACGGGCGCTGACCGGCACAACATGGCTTATCAACAACGTGACGGCCCGAACCCTGAGTGTAAGGTTAAGGCCGATGACAGACGGTTGTTCTTTTACTTTGCAGAATCAGATTTAGAACTCATTGCCGTACAGGAGACACAACATGAACAACCTGCTGCCGAGCCGTCACACATTGCCAACGCTGCCGCGCAATACGTCACCTTTGGTCCCGCAGCGCGTGTCATTGGCCGTACCCAAGACTAGCCCGTATGACAGTGACACTGTGCGACGTGAAATGGTGAAAGAGTGGCACCACCTAACACACCCCGAACTCGCGGGCCAGACAGTTCGATGTGGTACGTTCGGCAGTGTTACTGTGCAACGGTCTAACGTGTTATGGATCAGGAAGTTGGCCCGTCACATGGTGTGGCCTGTTGAGTTGGGAGGGTAACGTGGGTAACCTATTTTACGATGAGCCGCGCGTTGAAGCTAAACTCGTGGTAGGTGACACTGTGGTACGTGTTGGGTCCAAGATTCGGCGAAAAGGAGTTTGGCTACGCAGCGTCTTCAATTCCAGCTCAGTTACGTACACGGTGCGGGCGCTGGAAAACAACTCGTACCCCGGCGCAGTTCGACTGGAAGAACTTGGTGGCATTTGGAACGTGACACGGTTTGACGTGGTGGAGTATTAACCTATGGGAAACCTGTTTTACGATGAACCAGCCGGGTCAGTTGCACCTGAGCCGCCACAGATGGTTGACCATTTTGGCCGTCCACTGTTAACCGTTCTCACGTTTGACGGTATTACGTGGCGCGTGGGAGATAAGATTGTGCGACTTGATCACCCGTATAACAATGACCAACTGGCACCTAATCGGGTGTACACGGTTCACATGTTACGCGGGACCACTTCTGTGCAGCTAGCTGCGGATGGTGAGTTCTGGGGTCTTGAATACTTCCGCCCCGCAACCGCAGCAGACTTGAGGGATTTGCCCCATGGGTAATTTATTCTATGACGAGCCAGCCGGTAGCCGTGTGACTGGCAAGTTCAAGGTTGGTGACCGTGTTGTCGTGTTACGTGAGGCACGGGACGAGTTTGACTGGGGCACTGTGTGGGATGATAACGAGGGCTGCACGGAAGAGGGTGAAGTGATACGGTTGTGCGGGGAAGAGGAAGACGGTCCCGACCGTACTCTCGTTGTACAGTTTCCCGAGGACACGCAATACGCACAGCCCGAAGAACTGGAGCACGCATAATGGGTAACTTATTCTATGACGAACCGCGAAGCTCCACTGCCAAACGGCCTGTCACAGTTGGACAGGTTTACCGTAGCACGGTGACTGGACACAGGTACGAGATTGTTTCACTGTGCACGAGTTTTGATCAGAAGCCCGTCTGTAATTACGTTTCACTGTCCCCCGGTATGAGGTCTCACCCTGGCGCCTGTGAGGTGACAGAGTTTCAGCAGGATCGGTTTGTACTGGAGAACCCATAATGGGAAACCTGTTTTACGATGAGCCACGAGTGGAACGCAAGCCCTACCCGTTCAAGGCCAGACCATACTCGGAAGTTGGCCGTGAGCCACGGGTAGGTGATAGAGTGATAGTGGTTGATGCGTGGGTGCATTGGTTCGCGGCGACGGTGGTGCGCAAGAACTGGGAGCTTGAGGAGTCCGCACAAGTCCCCATAGTTGGTGAGGTTTTCCGCACGTACGAGCGTCACGACGGCGCACACGAGGTTCGGGTTGAGTTCCCAGAGTGCGGGCAATCTGGCAGAACAGAGATGTTCGCTTTGGTAGAAGAAGGTGTAAGTGCATGAGGGTAGGTAGTAGGGCAGACGGCAACAGACAGGACAAAACAGCCCCGTGTCTATGCTCAAGCCCTCGTGCCGTAAAGCTTTACAAGATATACAGACACCAGACACCTATATATTAACCTTAGAACTTAATTAATATATAGATACTACATACGGGAATATGGAACCGCTGTCTTTGTCTTGAAAACCCATAACCCCATGTCCTTGCCAGCCTTAGTTTAGACAGCCCAGACGCACCCTCCCCTATGTCCTTGCCAATCTGGTGTAGGGAATCTACACACTGGCACTTGTCAACCTGATTTTTCAAAAACCCGCTGTCTACAAGCGAGTTTTTAGCTTTGAGCAAAACCCCGTGTTTTCAGGAGAAAACCCATGGAAGTCTTGCAGGTTCTGTACAAGGGCGCAAAAGATACCGACTGGCAGGTGATGGGTGAGAACCGCAAGGTGCTCGACACTGC
>CAZQGK010000088.1:0-3852 GCA_964592945.1 uncultured Candidatus Saccharibacteria bacterium | reverse complement strand
AATTGGGGAGCGAGTGTAGCGGCGTTTCGTGGAATCCCCGCAGCCGAAGAGGCGAGGATTAAGGACTTTTTAGCAAAAAAGTCCGGGTTCCACGAGGCGCCGGTACCGAGCGCAAACTATGAGCTTCCTTTTTCATAAACGGACCAAGAAGGTCATCAGGTGGGCATGGGGCGTTATCGCCATTTTCGTATCGCTCGGTATGATCGTTTTCTTCGCCCCCGGACTTCCTGAGTGGCTCGCAGGTCTGTTCTAGTGTTGTCCTAGCTATCTCGCACCACTTTCAAAAAGACATCGTGCGGGATGTCCACTTTTCCGCGGGCTAACATCTTTTTCTTACCCTTCTTTTGCTTCTCACGCAGCTTCATCTTGCGTGTGATGTCGCCGCCGTACATATGCTGTGTGACGTCTTTCTTCATCGCCGATTTGCGCCGTGAAGCGATGATGCGTCCACCTGTCTTCGCTTGGATCTTCAGCTCGAACATTTGCCGGGGAAGGAGTTTTTCGAGCCGCTCCACCATTGCTTCCGCCTCGACGTTGATGCGCCTCTCTGAAACGATGCGGGAAAATGCCGGCACCGCCTCTTCAGCGACCAACACATCCAAACGCACCACGTGTGCCTCCCGGAGCCCCAGTATTTCGTACGACAACGATGCAAAACCCGACGAGGTACTTTTTAGGCGGTCAAAAAATCCCCTCATAAGCTCCCGCAGCGGCATCAGAGCGTGAAGTTCCACCTTTCCGTCAGGTAGTGTTTCCGTATTTCCAACTTCCGCCTCATGATCATACAAGAGCTGCGAGATGCCTCCGATGTACGAGGGCGGTGTTAGTATCGTCACGCTCGCCCATTTTTCCCGCACGCTCGAGACCGAACCGTCGTCAGGAAAGCGCGAAGGTGAATATATCTCCTCTACCGTGCCGTCGGTGCGGGTGACTTCGTACACGGTCGTCGGTTGAGTAACAACAAGTTCCATGTTGAATTCGCGCCGTAAACGCTCAATGATTATTTCAAGGTGTAACATCCCCAAGAAACCGCAGCGGAACCCTCTGCCCATGACGCCGGAAGACTCTTCCTCGTATGACAGCGACGAATCGGACAACTTGAGTTTGTCGAGCGATTGACGCAGCATAGTGAGGTCATCTTGGCTCGCAGGATACACGCTCGCCCAAATGACGGGCGTGGGGGCCAAATAGCCGTGAAGGGCCTCCGCCGGTCGTTTGCTCTGCGTGATGGTGTCTCCGACCGATGCAATACCCGGCTTTTTTATTCCCGTCACAATGTACCCTATCTCGCCGGATCCCAAGGATTCACGGATTGTCTCACCCGGAGTGAGCACGCCGACTTCAAGTGCGATGAAATCCGTCTGCGCCGCGACAAAGCGCAGATAATCGCCTTTTTTGAATTGGCCGCCGAAGATGCGGAGGTACACGATAATGCCCCTGTGGTCGGAATAGCCGAAATCGAAGATGAGCCCCTGTGCTCCGCTCTCCTCGGTATCCGGCGGCGGTATACGGTCCACCACGGCATCAAGAAGCGCTGCTACCCCCTCTCCCGTCCTCCCAGAGCAACCCAACACCAATGATTCCTCGACGCCAAGAAGCGTTGCCAGCTCCGTCGTAATCTCCGCCGTTCTCGCGTGCGGCGCATCAATTTTTGACACGACCGGAATGATGACGTGGTTAAGTTTTTTTGCGACCGCAAGCACAGAGAGTGTTTGCGCCTCAACCCCCTGCGTTGCGTCCACGAGGAGTATGACGCCCTCAACGGCCGTGAGAGCGCGCGAGACTTCATAGGAGAAATCAACGTGTCCCGGAGTATCAATAAGGTTGAGAACATACGGTGTGCCGCCTTTTTTCCACTCCATGCGGACCGGCGCCATCTTGATGGTGATGCCGCGTTCGCGCTCCAGGTCCATCTTGTCGAGGACTTGTTCTTGCATACGCCGGGGCTCGATAGTACCCGTCAGTTCAAGCATCCGGTCCGCGAGCGTCGATTTGCCGTGATCAATGTGAGCGATGATGCTGAAGTTTCTGATATCCATGAGAAGAAGTGTACCTTACCAAAAAAGAGTGCTGCGCGCATGTCGCGAATGGCCACTCTACTGCAAAGTGACCGGGCTGCTCTCTTCGGATGAAACAACGGCACTTTGCGGAATGGGTGTGATTATGCCGGCAAGCCGTCCACGAATGACATCGACGATTTCCGCGAATTCGCGGCTCCCCAAGAGAGCATACACGAGTCCGGCGACTATGATCCCAAATACCCCGGCCGTAAAGCCGCGTACAAATATCGACGCGGTCGTCGAGAAGAGGGTGATGGGACCTATCGCAACAAGAACGCCGTAAGCACCGCATCCTGCACCGAGCGCGGCTACCGCGCTCTGCGCCCACGCACGCCATACCCCGGAAAGAAATCCGGTGAAGCGATGCTCGAAATTAGCGATAAGTACGATGGTGCTCAGTATCGAAACGCTCGTCGAGGCGAATGCGAGGGCCAAGATGGTACTCCCCGGTACGCCGACGACCCGTAGGAGATCCTGCGCGAGCTCGAGGATGAACTTATTCTGAAATACACCAAGGAGAAGAGCGCCGAGCGAGACCGTTGCGAGCGCACTTCCCAGGGCAATGAGGAATGGAGTGAATGTACGCCCGGCCGCATAGTATCCGCGCACAAGAAGGAATGTGATCCCCTGAGCGGTAAGAGAGAGCGCTAGCAGCGCGAGAACAGCTGCGGTGAGCCGCGTATCTGTCCAATCGAACGCACCGGACCCCAATATGACGCGCACAATGTGTGCGCGCAACACGATGATGAGCGCCGTAACGGGAAGCGACCAAAATACGACAAGCCGGGCCGCATTTGCGATATGTTCGATAAAAAATGAACGGTCACCACGTGAAAGTGCAGCGGCGAGGATCGGGAACGCGGCGACGGAGTACGAAGCTCCGATGATCGCGACTGGTACAGCTTGAAGATTAAATGCGAACATGAATACAGCGATCGACCCGGGTACAAGCATGCCGGCGAGCACGGTGAGCCCTATGAATGATATTTGGTTCATAGAAAGCGCGAGGGCTCGCGGTATGGAGATCAGGACGGTTTGCAAGAACATCCGCGGCTTGAACCTTGTCGGTACGGCGTGAATGAATCCGTCGGCAAATACTGAAGGGAGCTGGATGCCGACATGCATAAAGGCACCCAACACGACACCGAGCGCTAGTCCCGTGAGTCCCCACAGCGGATAGAAAACAAGAACGCCGCATATGATCCCCGCATTGTAGAGTAGCGGTGAGAGCGAGTAGAGAGCGTATCGCTGACGCATCTGTGTGATCGCTCCGAAAATATTTGAGAGTCCGAGAAATATCGGCTGCAGTAGCATGAGACGCGTCAATGTTACCAGTGTCGCGAGGTGTCCCGCCGCGGCAATTTCGGGAAACAGCGCCGCGAGGATGGCGGGCGCAAAGAGTGCCGCGATCACGGACGCAATGACCGCAACGAGCGAGAACCCGACGAGCACGGTATCGATGTACTCGCGCTGCTCTTCGGTGGATCTGCGCGTGAGCTCCGGTATAAGAATGTACACGGACACAAGCGCGCCGGCCGCTACGAAAATGAGGTCCGGGATACGGAAGGCTGCGTAATAAATGTCGAGGGTCGTGGACGCTCCAAATTCGTGCGCCAAAAGGCGGTCACGCAAAAGCGCCAATAGCGAAGAAAGGAGCGACGAGAGGGCGATCATGTAGACGGCCGTGTGAAGCCCGCGCACCTCGTATGAAAGGAATCTGAGTGCCCTGTTCATCATAACCGTGCCTGAAAACTCCGAGTTTTTCTCATGGTGCGATGGTATCACATATTGC
>CAZQGK010000087.1:0-3855 GCA_964592945.1 uncultured Candidatus Saccharibacteria bacterium | reverse complement strand
GAAAAGAAATATCCCAATTTGGTCAATGGTGTTTGGGTGCGTCAGCTTGCGCTTCCTCACCGGCGCTTGTACCCAAGACGTTCGTACCCGCCGGCTGCGTCGTCGCGACGGCAGTCTCGGTGGCGTCGAGCGGCGTCGTAACTTCCCGGACAGAGGCGACTTCCGCAGCCTCCACGGGAGTACCGAACATTTGCACAACGAACGTTGTCGCGCGCCCTTGAAATGTCCCGACCGCAAGCGCAATGCCGATCTCGGTAAAATGCGGGTCGAGCAGATTGTCGTGGTGTGTGGGCGAATCCATCCACGCCCGCTCGACATCAGCCGAGTCGGAGAAATCGACGGCGAGATTCTCTCCCGCATAACTGAACGAGTATCCGGCTTGTTTGAACCAGTACCATGAATCGCGGCCGTCCGGAGAGTCATGAGAGAAATATCCTTTTGCCGCCATATCGTCGGCTTTTGCCTGCGCCGCAGCTGTGAGTACGGGGCTGACGGTGAGGCCTCCAATCATGTTCGATGCGCGGTCACTGTTCACGAGGTCTACCAAAACCGCAGAGACGACCGCCGCTCCTTGCCCCGAACGGACGATGAATGTTTGTATCGCGGATACGCAAAAAAGAGAGAGTATGAGCGCGACCGAAGCGGCCAACGTTGCCCCCTCGAGGAGCCATAACTGACGTTTCGGCATGACCGGGCGGGCACGGCTCAATCGCTTTGGTGTTTTGGTACGCACACGTGCATTTTCTCACACCATCGCGAAACGCGAAACCCGTTTTTTCTACTACGCCGAATACCCCGCGGCTTGCTGCGGGGGTGAAGGCGAGAGAACCCTTCGTAGCTTTAGCGGAGTAGGGTTGGCGGCTACGAAGAATTCCGCGGATATCTCGCAGCTAGCTGCGAGGAGCTTCATTAGAGTGTATCGGCGCGTAATACCGACTCGGGATGCCTCCCTGAAGGGTCGGTGTGCCCTGCCCCGATGGCCTCCCCCGCAGCGACCAAGGCATCGCGCACGTCGGTCCATGCGGCCCCCGTATGTGTCGCTATATAGAGTGCCGCCGCACCTGCGACGTGCGGAGAGGCCATGCTCGTGCCGCTGATAGTTTTGTAACCGTTCGAAAGCCACGTCGAATAAATATTGACGCCCGGTGCGGCGATATCTACCGGAATGCCCCAATTGCTGAACGAGGCAAATGTGTCGTCGAGACCGTACGAAGTCGGCTTTCCGAGCCCGCCTCCCTTACCGTCGGTGTCCGTAAGCGCCGAGACGGTGATGACGGCATCGTCGTAGGCCGCCGGTACGAAATTTGCGGCATTAGCGCCACTGTTGCCCGCGGCGACGATGAGCGTGACGCCCGCGTCGCGCACGCGGCAGACCGCCTTGTGCAGAGCATCGTTGTTGGTTTTACCGCAGTTGTTGTCGGATGTACCGCTTCCGCCGAGACTCATGTTCGCAACGGTAATGCTGCCGCCGTATTTCGGACCGCTCGCGGCAACGGCGTCCAAGCCGCATATCACGGACGACCATGTGCCGTTACCGTTCCTGTCGAGTACGCGTATCGCCCAGAGCTTCGAGGCAGGCGCAACGCCGACAACTCCCTGGGCATTCTCCAAAGCGGCAATCGTGCCTGCAACGTGCGTGCCGTGTCCGTTCTGATCGATGTATGCGGATTTATTGGACGATATGCAATTTTTGCCGCCGAGCACGTTCGCCTTGAGGTCGGGGTGGTTTACATAGATGCCGGTGTCGATGACCGCGACCTGCACGCCGGCTCCTTTGTTGGTTTTGTTCTCCGCATTGATACGGTCGATGCCTGTGGGCAGTGCCTGTGCCTGAGCAAAGAGAGTACCGTTTTTGGCGAGCTCCGTTACAGTGCGCTCACGCGCTCCTGCGCTGCGTGCATCGGTGGTAGAAACCACCCGGTCCTCGCTCACGAATTCGACACGCGGGTCGTTTTTGACCGCATCAAGCTCCGCATCGGAAATGCGAGCGGCGAATCCGTGGATCGTATTCCTGTAGGAATCAAATCGCTCGCTACGGGAATTTTTGACTATGTCATTTTCCGCCGCATCAATATCTATCACCGAGTCTTTGAGGACGACGATATATTGACCCGGGACCCACTCATCTCTCGCGGGTCGGTCTTCGCGCACATCCGCGCTCACAAATGCAAAAAAAGTAAAAGCCGTGCAGACAGCCAAAAACAGTACCCAAGACATGGGTCTCCGTATACTCATACGATAAATATGTACCGTCCTCTATTCTCTGTCAAGCGCAAAATCCCCGAGAACCGACCTATGTGCCTTTCGAAATAAGCGAGCGTTAGAGCCAAAAATTGACGGATTGACGGAAAAAGTTCCTCAGGAAAGCACGGAAATTCTCGGCCCACATGCGTAGCGCCCCGGAAGCGCGTTCCGCACTCGTCGTAGCGTCCCCTCCCTCCGTGGCGCGCGCTTCGGGGGTGGTAACCTCCTCTTTGGTACTCGTCGAGATAGAAATGCTGACAGGCCGTCCCGACGATACGTTCCGCTCGCGGACTTCTGTCTGCCGCATGCCGTCTCTCTCCGTCGTTACCTCCACGCGCACACTGCCGTTTCCTCCCCCCACGGTTGCTCTGATATCCGCAGACGCGCTTGAATCCCCAGTCGATGTCGCCTCGGCGGCAACGATTACGCCCCCGCTGTACGACGAAGATACGCTCGTAGTCTGGAGTACTTCCGCGTATGCAAAAAGCGGCAAAAAGAGTGTTATCGCTGCACCTTTGCGGAGTACGTTTCTCATAACGGATGAGCTTACCACCACTTCTTTGAGAACACCGTGCCGAGAACGTTGAGAAGTTTGGACGGTTGCGGTGCCGCGGGAGCTTTGGCGGGGGCCGCGGCTTTCTTCGACGCGGGCTTTGCTGCCGCCGCGGATACCACGGGCGCGTTCTCCATATAGGTCGTTGTCCCGCCGCAGTTCAGTTGGTTTATCTTCCGCTGGGTCGAGCCGTACACGCTGCCGGTGGGTCTCGTGAGCCCGAGCGGCGTCAAGATCTCACTCTTGTATTTGAGCTGGAAATTTTTTACGGCTGCCGTCGTCATTGACCCGAAGAATCCGGTCGTCGGGAGCCGTGCGCCTTGTGTATTTAGAAATGTCTGCAGCTTTACGACTTCAGACGGCACGTTCGCTTGTCCCTGTTTCATAAAGGTCGTGAGGAGCGGGACGCAGGACGACGGCGCCACGGTGATGGTCGAGCTCGCAAATACCGGGCCCGATGTCGAGGCACCGAGCACAAGACCGTTGGAGCCGAATTCAACATCCCGGGACGCCTCGACGGGCGTTATATCGGGCGCCGTGGCGACGGACGAATTGCGCTTCGCGGTCACTTTGGCCACGTTGTGATACTTACCCGGAGCGGTGCTCGTGGCATACTCGACGGTGTACGTGAGCGTTATCTCATCGCCTGGGACTATCGTCTCAAGGTCCCACGAACGGTTGGACATAACGGCCCCTTTCGGACTATAGAGTGTGTCGGTGAGAAGCCCGCGGAATGCAGGGCCCGCACTCTTGCTATTCCTCACTACCACCTTGTAGTCCACCGTCGCGGGCGCTGTCGTTTTCACGATACTCGATGTTTTTACCACCGTTATCTCGGGGTTCGGCTCCCATGTCGTCGCAGTGGCGTTGTTGCCGACGAATACACCATTATTCGCACTCGCGGGCGCGGGACTCCCGCCACCCGAAGAACCTGAGTTCGACGGGGGACTCGTCCCGTTATTTGTGGCCGGTGGGGTGGTAGTAGTGCCGGGTGGTGGAGCAGTAGTTCCGCTGCCCGCCGGTGGTGGTGGGGCGCCTCCGCCTCCTCCTCCTCCTCC
>CAZQGK010000086.1:0-3989 GCA_964592945.1 uncultured Candidatus Saccharibacteria bacterium | reverse complement strand
GGTGCAAAGCTAACCGGGGTCACATTACCGGCCCGATCTACGGTCCGTAGGCCCGTAGTCGGCAAGTCTAGATTTATAATCTCTTCCGAGGTTAACAGCCGCGGAATATCAACCTGTATTGTCTCTATTTCCTTTGTGGTAGGCCGATATATCGTCGGCTCTATCGGACCCAACGGCACGGCTTGAAGATGTTGAAAAACTCCTTGTGAGTTTCGGTGTCCGATCATTAACATGGCCCAAGTGCCAAGTAATTTATTGCCGGTGTCGTCAAGAGGATTTAATACAATGCGTATCTCGTAATGCAATCGCCCGGGCAAAGTTGACAACCACTTATTTAAGTTGAGTTGTACGTCAGTCTTTAAGTCTTGTGCTGACTCTATTTTATCGTCAACAACGCGTTTAAATGCGTCCATGTTCTTGACGATTGATTGAAATATGGTGCCGACTGCGACTTTTGGTTCTGCTGTTTTAGAAATAGTAATTCGGGTCCTCGTCACTTGTTCAGCCGGCACGCCGCCGCCTGTACCAGTTCCGAAAGACTTTTGATTAGCCGCTTTCTGAATATCGTCATGGGCTTGATCTAAGAATATTCTACCCCATAATAGAGCATCATTCAAATTGTTTGTTAGACCCCCCGTGAGCCAACCGCCGGCAGAAGCAATACCGGCAATCAATCCGGGGATCCAAACTTTTGCGATGCCGGCTATTTTGCCCTCCTCAATTATCGTCATTAAGGATAACGCTGATGCTCCGCTTGCGCGTGCTGTCGCTAATTTTCCCAATGTTGAAAGTAAAACGGGTATTCCTCTGAACCCGGCCACGCCGGCAGCTACCCCGGCTGCGACCCATAAGAGAGTCTGCGAAATTCCTAAAAAGGTTGTTCTGTTCATAGCAGTCCTCAAAGTTTGAGGACTGAATTTCAACAGATTTTTTTCTTCGGTAGTGAGGCCATTATAAAAGTCGTCCGGCTTTTGTCCCTTGGCCTCTACTTGTTCATAGGTAGTGGCCGCAACGAGTTGTTTATATTCGTCCTGGGTTACTCCGGCTTTTAAGGCTTCTGATGTTGATGCCTCAATAGCCGGTTTATTTTCCTGGAATAATTTATTTACTTCGTTCACGGCAAACACGGCAACGCCTATGCGTCCTAACCAAGTGAGTGCTGATAAAATAAATGGGATCATATTATTGTTGTTGCGTTTTCAGGCGTCCACAGAAATATACCTTTGGCCGCCGCGACTATTCTTGTTCCGGGAATTATTACGTCAGTCACTACTGCCGGATATACAGGTAGTGTCGGTCTTTTTTCTTGAATATACAAATGGGCATTGTTGATCGCCTGGCCTAACGCCTCGCCCCGGGCCCGGGGCTTAACCTCTATGACGTAGATTTCGTTAGGTGTTTCAGCGACCACATCAATGCGGCCACGACATAAGTCCACCCAAGCATCTTTAATATTCTTTGGCATTGAGGTGTCGCAATCCTCAACCTCACCGCAGCGCATATCGTAAATAACTCCGGTGAATCTACCGGGGTTAGCAATAACAAATTTATTCCATAATTCCGCATCTTTCGGACCCATGTGCGGATACCATTGAAGTGGTTCATATTTATAAAATTGGTCAATGTGTGGCATTTTAATAAATTTCGACGCGCTACAATGCGATATGACAAGAGCAAAGGCAAGGTTGCGACCCAGTACACCCTAAAATTCGTCTGGCCCAATCGTCTCGTAAAAGTTTCCCCGGACACTCCGTTGTGTCTCCCATTCTGTGAGGATCAATCCGGGTGACCGGGATATTAAATTTCAACGTCCATTCCGTTAACTGCTTACGCAAAGATGCCTCTTGTTCTTTGCTCGGGTGTTCTAGTGAGAAATTACCGGCCAAGCATACGCCGAGAGAATTAACATTCTCGTCGGCATCATGCGCGCCGATTTCGTTGTCCGCGCGATAGCGACGGACAAGTCCGTCTTTTTCTATGAGTATATGATAACCGCCGTAAAAACCGAGAATAGATTTAGGAAAATTCTTTGACTTATGATAAGTATTTATCTTGTCAAACTGGTGGCCCGACGAGCCGTCGGCCGAGTGATGCCATATTATACGATTGGGTTTATTTTCCATTTAAGAAAGTGATAAACCATGCCCGAACCGGCTCCGACTGATCCCGGATCAAAATGCCGGAAGTAGTCTAATAGTCCCTGCAATAGCGTAGTGACAAACGCTATTGCTGAGCCGATTAAGATAGAGGTTAACACCTGTCTTAAAGTAGTAACGTTGAACATAATAATTAATTGAAGAACCTTTCAGCCAATATGTACATGATACCCCAATTATCGCCGGCCTGAATATTTGTTGTCACCGTCTCAATTGTATTTCCACCTATAACCCAAGTTTCAGTCGGCATATTTACTAAAACTTGTGAATTGTCTAACTCGTCCGGCATTACACCATACTGGGCAACGTTATAAGTTATGGTTTGTGTAGCGGTCTGATCCACAAGTGGGAAAGCGTGTATACTTGTCAAATTATTGGCATTAAAAACGAAATGTGGTCTTCGGTTTGCGGCAGTTCCATCTGTAACTAATGCGGCCGTCAATGAAAGTATCCGCCAAATTTCATTGGACGGTACTGTATAAGCATGTTCTGCCCCGGCTGCCGGATTAGCAGAGTTAGTTCTGACAAAATAACCTCGGCCCGGTCTTTTGTCCGGGTTATCCTGTTGAGGATAGCCGAGTGAATGCATTAAGTTAATAAACCCGGAACAAAGGATCATCATCGGGTCTCCGTTCACGAGTAATGACACTTTTACATAACATTGGCCTTGTATAAAAGAATCAGTAACGTCAAAGACGCTTAAAGAGATTGGGATATCGGGTATTCTAAAAGTCTGTGTTGAAACTACGCCGTCACTCGTTGGGGTGTGAACGTATGTAAAAGGACCCTCTTTGGTCATGCCTACTATTTGTAGGTCTTGCGAGCGATTTGATTGAGATAAAATTTGTATAGAAAAACTCGCGCCTTCTTGAAAGGCGAGTTGATCTCTGGTTAAGAATTGAGGTGGTTTGGGGACGAATACCATGGCTATGCGTTAAGCATAGACGAGAGTGACGGCGACGTAACCTGTTCCGGCGTCTACACCCGCGCCTTCTGCTGCTATTGAAATCGTATCGGAAGGCGATACTAAGATGTCGGCGTCGTCAATAACAAATGAAGATGTAAACTGTGGTGCAGCGTCAGAGCCGGATTGTACAGTTTGACTGCCGGATCCGCCAACGAAAATTGTTGACTCTCCGTTCAGAACTGCGGAACCGCCAAGTCTCAAGAAAAAAGCGAACATTCCGTCGTCGGCAAGAGAATCAGCAGTTGCGGCAACAATAATCTTTGAAATCTTGGTCATTCCGGCCGGCACAACAAGTGACGGTGCAGTAACCGAACCCTGAGTCGTCAATAAAACTCTGGTATCCGCTGCTGTTATATCGCCTTCAACTGTTATTGTTCTAGACATAGTGGTTAATTAAAATTACATTTCAAACTCTAGGGTAACGCCGACTGTCGTTATCGCTGTATCTGCACCGCCGTTTTCTGCGAAAATTATAATCTCATTTGACGGAGTGACAGGAATATTTAACTCAACTCTCTGCGCCTTCTCGGTATAGCAACCACCGGTTGCTACCTGTACGGCGTTGCCACCGATTGCCAACGTCTCCGGGCCTTCGGGTAATCCTGATCCTTCAAGTCTGATAAAATATGTACCACCTGCGCCGGTTCCCATATCATTTGCAAAGCAAGTGATAACAGCTTTTAAATTCTTGGCATTCGCCGGTACTAACAACGGTCCGGGTGCAGTTTCTGAACCCAAAGTCGTCAACTGTGTTTTAGTATTTACGACTGTAATTGTTCCTTCTCGTGATCGATATACTTTAGGCATTGTATTTTATTTATCTTCTTCTTTTTTAACTTTAGGTTCTTTCTTGGCTTTATCCTCAG
>CAZQGK010000085.1:0-4074 GCA_964592945.1 uncultured Candidatus Saccharibacteria bacterium | reverse complement strand
CCGGCGGGATCAGGCGGATGCGCTGGTCGAGCTGCTCGGGCGAATTCAGACGCTCCAGCGCCGCGCCCCGGAACAGCGCATTCTGCTGCCCGGGCGGCGAACCGCCCTGCTCGGTCTCTCCCACGCCAGCCCCCCAGGCTTTCGGTTCCCCTGACCATTAGAACATTGTTAGAGGAAACAGGACACTGCCAATCGTCCCAACTTCTCGAACGCGAGCGCTGCATCCCCGTATTGAGCGCAAGACCTCACCTCGCGGCGCGCGTCGTCTTACCCGAGGCATTTGCGCTGCTCGGCGGTGGTGCCGCTACTCGATGGCAAATGAATCGACTGATCGATCGTGGCCCGCCTCGCCGGGCGCTTCGCGCCGGCACTGGTCTCCTACGCCCTGGGCGAACTCGAAGCGAAGGGATGCGTCACGTCGGCCAGCCCGGCGACGGCCGACGCCGCGAGCGATCTTTGGTGGTCGGCCCATGACATCGCGCCCAAAGTCGCCACGCCCTTGTCATTGGTGCGCTCGACCGAACTTGTCGACGCTGGCGCCGACAGCATCAGACACGACAAGGTACCAACCCAAACACATCCGCTCAGCCTGACCGGATCAGTCAACCGGCCAGCCAATGACCAATGGTATCATCGCGCGCGACCCTGATTGGCGATCAACGCAAAAACACCCCCACTCGAAGCCCCCCCCGCGACGCCATCGAGGGCCTTGTCGGAGAGTTCGCCGGTCGGCTTGGGGGGCAGAACGAGGTGGTGATGAGTGTCGGTGTTCTCCACCACCTTGACGGTCACGCCTTCCGGCACGGCAACACCGGATTCCTTCAGCGTCGCGTGCGGATCGGCCAGCAGCTTCGCCTTAAACGCCGCATCGCGCCACGCGCGCGCCACCACCTTGCCGTAGGCGGCGCTCGCCTTGTCCATCTGCATGTCGGTCATTTGGCTTGCCTCCCCAGGCTTTATTGACCGTCACTCTAGGTGTTCACGACCGATATCGCGACAGCAAATCGCCGAACGCCCGATCGCCGGGATAGTCCGACGGCGTGGCTATCCGGAGCCTCTATCTCGTGGCGACCGACCTTAGCCTGGCCGGCTCGGCGGTGGGCTCGGGAAATCCCGATCTTTTTGCCCAGGCGACCGGCGTATCCTCGTGGGAGGAGACCAGCATCGCCGCGTTCGGCTTCGGCCGCGCGGGCTGAAGATAACGTGCCGGCGTTGACGTAATAGATGTCAGCCGACGGGGCCGCCGGCATTCGCACACGAGCGCAACGCGGCCTCGAACCCTTGCTCGATACGGGCGGACACGGGCGCGAACGCGCGCGGTGCAATCGATCGAATGCCATCGAGAAGGTCGCCCGACTCCAGGTCGAGCAGAAAGTAGGGAATGTCGAGCCCGGCAAGCGACGCCGTCTCCACCTCGTGAACGAGCCGCCACACATCGGGCGCGAGGGCCCGGTCATCGTGGCGTCGTAGTTGTGCAAGGACGGCGTCGCGCCTGGAACGATCGGAAAGCGCGGTCGCCTGCAGCGATGCGCCCAGCACCGCCGCGTACATGCCGGTCGGGCGCAGCACGACGCGGGCCTTGCCACCGGTCATTGCCCGGACGGGCCCACCGTCGGCCAGAAACGCGGTGGCATGACGGCCCAGCCAGCCAGCCATCGCCGAGATCCCGGCACGGGTTTCGGCGGCATGCGCCGCCTGGGGCATCGAGGCACCGGCGAGCCGTGGCAGATTGATGGGTGGATGCCCGGCCGCGCCTTGTGAATTCCCCGGCATGCGCGCCCCCAGATCGGCGTAGTCGGCGTCAAATCCCCCGTACACGATCGTCTGGCCTGTCGGTGTCACCAAAGTGCGCTGAAAGATCTCGGTTTCGAGAAGGGTGAAGTCGGGACTGGCGGCCAGCCTCGGGTGGAAAAGAGTCTCGCTGTCGATGAGGACGGGCCAGTCGCCGTGGGCGATGAAGTTGTCTGCATGACAATCGACCGCACCGAGGCAGGCGAGCAGGCCGGCAAGGGCCCCGAGCCGCTCGTAGAACCGTCGTACGCCCGCCGCCGTCCGGCAGCTCCGCATCGGGATGAATTCCATCCACCCGTGATCGCCGCCATCGAGCACGCGCGGCACGCGAGGTGCATGCGGCGCACCTTGGGCGGCAAGCCACGCAGCGATGCCGGCGAGACCGCTCTCCATGGCCACCGGACGCGGTTTGTAGATCAATCGATGGCCGCTGGTGAAACGCAGGGCGCAAACGCTGCGCCGGCCGAGATGGGGATCCGACAGGCCGGGCCTGACGCCGCCCACCCGGCTCATCCTCCCGCCGGCAAAAAAGCTTTCGGAAAGAAGAGGCAGATCGTTCCGAAAGTCTGCGGCCAGGCGTTCCGCCGCCGCGACTTCGCGGCCAATGACGGCGATCACCGCCGACTGCAGCAGCGGCAGATGCTCGAACAGCGCTGCCCAGCCTTCGGTCTCCATGTAGGCAAGCGTGGCGACGTCGTTCTCCGCGGGCCCCGACGCGGCCGGCAGGCTCCCGCCCTGGCCCCCACCACGGCCAACGTGCCGCCACAACATCGCCTGGTCGCGCAGATGCGGAAGAAGAATCCCGGAAACCGACAGCACGATATGATCGCGGAAGTCCCGCGCCACGCCCGGGCTCCAGGCCGGGTCCATGAATGCCGCGCGCAGCCGCTCGAACTCAGGCGCCGCTAGCCTCGCGATGAGCCTGGAGACGTATCCGGTGTAGGGCCGGCCCCGGCGTCCCCCCTTCTCGCGCCGGCGCCCAGTCGGCGATGTTGCTTCTGCAAACGTCATGGATCGCTTCGCCCGAAGCCGCGTGGGCGAGGCCATGGCGCAGGGTGAGAGTTGGTGGGGGACTCGCGATCCAAGATTTGTCCAATCGAAGCGATGAGGCGATGCCCAGGTCGTTGGCCGCCGGCGTCGTTCTGCGACCATGCCAAAAGGTTTTTGCTGTCGTAATGATAATATTTCTTGCGAGGCAATTTGCGAAGTGAGAGTATTTTTTCCGGGGGCTCGCTATCTGAAAGCTGCGGGCGACCGGAGCGTGGGGACGCAAAGGCTTGGGGCGCGTCAGGACCGGCGCAAGACTGGATTATTTGTCATTTGTCTGTCAGGGGCCTGCCACCAGATGGCTGTCAATGTCCCATCGGACATAGCGTGACGACGGGGACTGCGTAACCAGTCGAACTCTCTTTTGGGGAAGGGATACAGGCACATGTCACGGACCGACCAGGACAAGGCGACGGCGGCCCACGGCAAGATCATCGCCAGGGCGTGGCGCGATCCGGCGTTCAAGGCGAAGCTGATGGCCGACCCGCATGGCGTGCTGAAGGAAGCCGGCGTTGCCGTGCCGACGGGCATGACCGTCAAGGTGGTGGAGAACACCGACACTCATCACCACCTCGTTCTGCCGCCCAAGCCGACCGGCGAACTTTCCGATGCCGAACTCGACAAGGTCGCTGGGGGAACTTTGGGCATGTTAGTGGGGGCGGTTGTAGGAGGGCTCCAGATCCATGCCGCCAATCAAGCGGAGCAGGCCGCTCAGCAAAGTATGAATGCGTATACTGCAGCAGGCAACACCTTCCCGAAGCCGTGATCCGTTCGCGGCGCAAGGCGGCGTGATGCGCCGTCGAAGCGTCGATCACGACGGTGTCGGAGTTGCCCAGCGCCGCCACCAGTTCCTTCGCCGCGGCGTCGGGCAGGCAGAGCACGGCGATGTCGGCGGCCCTGGCGATCTCGGCGCGCTTGCCGAGATCCTTGCGGTCGGCCATCGGCAGCTCGAGCAGCTCGATGTCGGGCCGGTTCTTCAGCCGGTCGTGGATCTGCAGGCCGGTGGTGCCGTGCTGGCCGTCGATGAAAACTTTGGTCTTGTTCGTGGTCATTGGTCTTCTTTCTCTCGGATTCAGGGCCTTTGGAAGATGGCCGACTGGAGAAGAAGGAAAGTGGGAAGCCGGTGTTGCCGTGCTGGAAGGCGTGACCGTCAAGGTGGTCGAGAACACCGAAAATCCCTTCCACCTCGTGCTGCCGCCCAAGCCGACCGGCGAACTCTCCGATGCCGAACTCGAC
>CAZQGK010000084.1:3643-4087 GCA_964592945.1 uncultured Candidatus Saccharibacteria bacterium | reverse complement strand
CTCCGCCACAACAACCGTCGCCAATCCTCCGGCCGGCACCAACACCGCGACCTACAGCCTCGCCTGTATCGACGGCAACAAAACCTCCGGCGCCCAGTGCTCCGTCCAAGTATCACGCCCCACCATCATCCTGGTTGCGAATCCAAAGACCGTCCCTGCAAACGGCACTTCACTCCTTTCCTGGCTCACGACGGGAATGACCTCCTGCGTTATCTCAAGTCCGGACCAGGAGGACTTCACCGAACGTAACTCTTCCAACACGAGCGTTGCCGGTGCGGCGACAACTTCGCCGATAACGATGAACACGATGTTCCTCCTTCACTGCGAGACAGTCGCCGGAGGTACCAAAGAGGCGACGACCACTGTCTCGGTCGCCGAGTAAGTCCTTACAATCCGAAGAATTCGAGGATTTTGTGTGCGAGAGGCTCCTTCATTGGAGTCTCT
>CAZQGK010000084.1:0-3633 GCA_964592945.1 uncultured Candidatus Saccharibacteria bacterium | reverse complement strand
GCTGCGCACCACATGCGGGTCTATGTTCTCGATCGGGATGATTAGGTTTGGCGCCATTAGTTTTGTCGTGTCGACGAGGAGGAGCGGACGGTCAGCCCCTTCTTCCTCGACCCAGAACGAGATTATCTCCTCGAAACGATGCATGGTATCGCCCACGCGGACCCCGCGGTCCGATATCTCGAACCGCACGATTTCCGGCGGGACATTGGCTAGCATGCCCAAGATTGCCGCGGCTATAAGTATGAGTATCGCGAAGAGAGTGTCATGAAAGAGAATGCTTGTAATCGCCGCAGAGACCGCGACGATACCGAGCGCCCAATACCAGTCGCTCCCGCGCGGCACATGCTCGTGCTCGTACGCATTCCATCGCAAGACGGTCCTCTGAGGTGGCATAACGCCTCCATTGTAGCATCAGCCTTGAAACGAAAGGCCCCTCACTTGCGGACAAGTGAGGGGCTTCCGGACCAATCTACTACGGCCTAAAGGTGTTGTTGCAACCTTGCAGGTTGTTGTTATTGGCGTTCTCCATGCAGAAGCCAAGCCAGTAGTTACTGCCGGTGGCGTCACTGCGGTACGTGTAGTCGTACGTTCCGGTCTGTGGGTCGGCCGGGACCGTGGAGATAACCCCCGCGGCGATAAGTGCCGTTGAGACCGCATCCGATCCCGTAATGGTCGTGGAGGCGGCCGAGATCACGTATCTATTATTGTCGTTATTGTAAAGCGTAAGTGCCTTCTTTATCGAATCGACGTCAGCGAGACGACGGGCGTCACGTGCTTTGGTGCGTGCCGAGTTGAGAGACGCAAGCACAATAGACGCGAGGATACCGATAATAGCTATCACAACTAGTAATTCAATAAGCGTGAACCCCTTATGTTTCTTCATATGGGTGCATTGTACCCCGCCCGGCAAGGCACCAAACCGGAGCCTGTGTACATCCTGAATAATACAAGTGGGAAAGTGGTATACTGGGTGGATGGCTGAGCGATATAAAAGAAACCCCAACGTAAGCTGCGTCGTGTGTAATAAGCCCGTGTATCGACGGCCGGCACTACTCAAAGTCAGTAAGGGGAGGGCGTTTTGTGGACTGCTCTGCTATGGCATTTCACAAAGAATAGAAACGCCGTGTGTAGTTTGTAGTGTTCCCATCGTCGCTAGCAAGAACGCAAAAACATGTAGCAGAGCGTGTGCTAACAAACATAGAGCCGGTATAAAATACAAAATTGGTAGACCCCGAGATAAGGTTGTAAGTGAACGTGCTTTAAAGATTCGACTAATCAATCAGCGAGGTACAAAATGTGAGAGATGCGGTTACTCAAAAGTTGAGATTCTACATGTACATCACAAAGACCGCATCAGGACGCATAATGAGCTAGAGAACCTCGAGTTAATTTGCCCGAACTGCCATTACGAGGAGCATTATTTAGAAAAAAGTTGGCTTAGTGGTAATGTAAGCGATTGAAGTGGGAGGGGTGGCTGAGCGGTCTAAAGCAACGGTCCTGAAAACCGTCACATCGCAAGATGTCGTGAGTTCGAATCTCACCCCCTCCGCACAGGAATAGTTTTGCAATTCACAAAAATGTTGTAGTCTTGCACGAATGGAATTGGCTCAGCTCACGCAGGCCGAATACGATGCCCATATTGCGGACAATTCACTCCGCATCGCCTTCGTCGGCATGTCGAACGTCGGGAAGAGCTACCGCTCCAAGGTGCTGCGCGACCAATCCGGATTCGACTGGTATCAGGTGGACAAAGAAATAATCAAATCTCTCGGCTTTTCGGGGATGGAGGAGATAGCGGAGTGGCTCGGACTTCCGGATAGCCCCACATATGAGGAGCGCGAGCGTATCTATCTGGATTCAGAATCAAAACATACAAAAGTGGACTTTCTTGATACCGATAGAAATCTCGTGTTCGACACGACGGGGAGCGTCATCTACCTCGAGAAGCCGACGACGGAGTGGCTGCAAGAGAACTGCCTCATCGTAAATCTCGAAGCGGGTGAGGAGTATATCCACACAATGATACGGAAGTTTTTCGAGCAACCGAAACCGGTGGTCTGGAACGGCATGTACGTGCAAAAAGAGCGGGAATCCCAAAAGGAAACGCTCGAACGGTGTTTCCCCGTTCTGCTACGCGACCGGCTCGAGAAATATCGTGCGATGGCTCACGTCAACGTGTCCGCAGATGACTTGTATGATAAGAGTGGCAGCGAGACAATAGCGATTATCCGTTCGCATCTGCCCGCATGACGATATGAACATGATAAGCACGCGAGATGCATCGAAGGTGGGATGGTCGTACACCGACGTGCTGCTTGCGGGCTTGGCCCCGGACGGCGGGCTCTATGTCCCGTCCGAATATCCGCAGTTCTCGCACGCGGAGCTAGGAGCGCTCAGAGGGTCCTCATACCAGGACATTGCATATGCCGTAAAGAAAAGACTGATAGGCGGTGATATACCCGATAAAGAGCTGAACGGAATGATAGACAGGGCGTACTCGGAGAATTCATTCGGCGCATCAGAAGGCGGAAATATCGTCCCGCTAGTGAAAGTGGAGAAAGACTTTTACGTGCAGCAGCTCTCGCTGGGGCCCACCGCCGCATTCAAAGACATGGCGATGCAGCAACTGGGTGAGGAGATGAATTATGAACTCAAGAAGCGGGGCGAACACATGACCATACTCGGCGCAACGTCCGGAGACACGGGCTCGGCCGCCGAAGCGGCATTCAAGGGGCTTGGTACCGTGACACTTTTTATGTTGAGCCCTGAAGTCGGCATGAGTGCGTTCCAGAAAGCGCAGATGGGTATGCTCTCGGGTGGGAATATTTTCAACGTGAGTGTGCGCGGACGATTCGATGATTGCCAGGACCTGGTGAAGGAACTAAAAGGGGAAGAGGAATTCTCAAAACTCGGCGCGGTCAACTCCATCAACTGGGGCCGCATCTCGTCCCAAGTTCCGTACTTCGTTTCGGGATATCTGCAGGCCGCAGCGCACATCGGCGACCCCGTGGATTTTGTCGTACCGAGCGGGAATTTTGGCGACATGCTATCGGGTTACATCGCAAAGCAAATGGGCGTACCCATCCGCCGCCTCATTGTTGCGACCAACGAGAACAATGTGCTCGACAAACTCTTCAAGACGGGTGTATACGAATTAGCTGCCGCGCAAGTCACTTCAAGCCCGTCGATGGATATTTCCAAAGCATCGAATTATGAACGCTTGGCATTTGATGTTCTTAAGAGGGACGCAGACGCACTCGCCCGCTACATGAAAGAATTCGAATCAAAAAAGCGGGTTGATCTGAAAGATTACGGCGCGGGCACTGAAGATTTCGCAGCGCTCGGATTTTCAAGCGACAGCTCGACGCACGCCAATCGCCTGCAGGCGATACGGGATGTCTATGAGAAATGCGCATATGTCATTGACCCGCACACTGCGGATGCGGTCTCGGTAGGTTTCCGCGAGAAAAAACAGGACGGCGTACCTATGGTCTGCATGGGGACGGCACTTCCCGTAAAATTTGAGGACACCATCAAGGAAGCACTCGGCTTTATTCCGGAGCGTCCCGCAAGATTCAAAGATTTAGAGAAGGCTTTGCCGGAAAAAGCATTCCACATCATCGATATCGATGC
>CAZQGK010000083.1:0-4112 GCA_964592945.1 uncultured Candidatus Saccharibacteria bacterium | reverse complement strand
CAATGGTACGATCAGCCACAACTAGCAGTTAGCGGTTTGGGGTCCGATTACATCAACAAGATTAAGTATATGACCTGTACCCCGGTCATGATGGTATCGTACGGTCCCGGTCCCGAACACGTTATAAGGTGGTGACTCGTGGTAAGCTATAGTGTCGAATGCGCGAATCTCGGGGATCACGCGTCGTGTCCTGGGTGCAACTGTGCGTGTCACCGAAACTGGGAGAAACCTAATAGCCATGCTCATAGACGACCGGGCCGGGAGCCGCGAACTGGTGCTGATTCCACCGCTAAACGAGTGCGCCATGCTGACAAGGCTCGAATCGGCCGACGTAGCGATCACCGGTAATGGACCGACCGGGTTACTATCGGTTGGTGTGGAGGTTAAGTCGGTATCGGACCTGCTCCAGTCCGAGGGTAATGGGCGGCTGCAGGACCAGCTATCGGTCATGCTCGACCAGTACGACGTATCATGGTTATTAACCCACGGGCAGTATCGGGCGGGGCCGTTCAACCGGCTGGAAATCATGCGTGGCCGATGGAGAACACACCGGGTAGGGAACCACGATGTCCCGTTCGGCTACTTGGAGGGGGTATTGCTGACCGCGAACGTCGCCGGAATCAGCCATAAACACGTATATGATGAAGAACAAGCGGCGGCGTGGCTCGCGTGCCTCGAAAGATGGTGGGACAAACCGTGGGGTAAGCACAAATCATTTCATAAGTTCAACCGGGCGGGTGATGTCGGCGTCATCCCTGACATCGGAGTCGATATGCTCCAACGAATGCGAATTGCGGCCGACCTGCCCGGTGTTGGTTGGGAACGGGCGCTCGCTGCAGCTGTGTCTTTTAACAGTGTTCGCTCGATGATTAATGCGACCGAGCACGAGTGGTGTGACGTTCCCGGTATCGGAAAGGTAATCGCTAAACAGATCGTGCGAGCGGTATCGTAAACCCGTGGAGGTATAATGAGACTCATACTCACTACTCTACTAGTGTGGATTCCATCAGCCATTCGTGAACTGTGGTACGAATCACAAACCGACTATGTATCGTCGGGGTGGATCAGGGAGTCCGACCGGGCAGAGGGGAAGAAGGTAGCATGAGCGATAAGCGTCGCAATCCGGGCTCAGCCGATCACAACGCATTCGAACGGATGGAGCCGCATCAGGAGGCGCATCTAGCGTCAATTGTTAAACGGTTCGGGGAACTGTGCGACAAGAAATATCGGGCGGGGCAAGCGGAGCACGGTGGAAACCTGTGGGAACTAACGGGTGAGCAACTTATTAATAACGCGATCGATGAGGCAATCGATCAGGTGGTCTACCTGTTGACTATTAAAGACCGGCTTATTAAATTGCCGAGATTCTAGTAATCATGAGCTTCACACCCGATCTAGTGGACCCCGAATCCCCACTATCCGAGCGACTGCTCGTGTGTGAGGGACCGTGCAACCCGGATATTCGTGACTACGATGCGTCCACGATGCAAGCGATGACCGCGATAACTGGGTTCACAGTACAGTCGAACCGTGAGACGCGGATGATGTTAAACACGGCGATGGAATGGTCACGGCGGCTTAAACATACGATGCACATACCGGAGACAGCGACGGCAATATACAGAAACGAAGTAGGGTGGTGCCGCGCATGGCGATGTACCGAATGTGGTCATAAACGGTATTACTAGAAATGACTGGAAACATAGCCGACATTGTGGTGGCGGCGTGGGATCGGGCGCTTCGCGAAAGTCCTGACCCGTTTGACGATATATACGCTCTGTACCCGATTCTGGGTTATACTCCACCATCGTATCGAGAGAGGTTGGATCGTCTACCGCGCAACTGTTTTGGGGATATAATCCCGCGTATTGTAACGGTTAAACGTAATATACGCCTATTGGGGAAACCGAGACATCCGCCCAAGTTACCACTATGATTATCGTCCCCGGCTGTGGCCCGATGAACGCCCGCGTTATGGTGGTAGGCGAACGCCCAGGTTATGAGGAGGCGCACCATCACCCCCCTACCCCGTTTGTCGGCGCGTCCGGACGCGAGCAAGACTTGTTCATGTCCATCAACGGCTTGTACCGCGCGGCATGTCGATTTAACAGCTTAGTTCAGTCCTACAACGAGAATAATGTGGACCCCACCAAGGCGGATATCGAGGAGTGGGGGCCGGTCCTAGAGGCGGAGATTCGCGATGTACAACCAAAATTCATACTATCGGTCGGACGTTTCTCGACTAGGTGGTTCCTTGGCGATGTGGATATGGAGGCGGTACATGGCACCCCACATCGGTCTGATCGTGCGCCGGGTGCGGTCATTATTCCTACGTATCACCCGGCGTTCGGTCTCTACGACCCCGACGCCAAAGGACTAGTCTACTATGACTACAAGCAGGCCGCGAGCATTATCAAGGGTAAGATTAGCGGTGAACCGGTGGTGGACGCGATTGCTCATCCGGGCTACATGGAGATTGATGATCCGCGTAGACTTAAAGCTGAACTCGATGGAATATGCAGTAAACACGACGGGACTCAATACAGACTTGCGATTGATACGGAGGGTGTACCTTCCGACCCGTGGTCCTTCCAGTTATCCGGCAATCCCGGCACGGGTCTGGTTGTGCGAACTTCATCAAGGTGGTTTCGGGACTGTGCAGGAACTATACGAACGTGGATTCAAGCCAACGACCCCCTCATCATAGTCCACAACGCGATGTACGACCTATCAATGATGCGCGCGATGGGGTGTGACATCTCGTCCGCCCGCCTGTACGATACCATGGTCGCCGCCTACCTCCTCCGCATGGAGCCTCAGTCGCTTAAGCATCTCGCTCGTCGTCACTGCGGGATGGAAATGATGGAATACCGGGAGATGATTGGTGATGCAGCGGACAATAAACGTGACACGTACCTATGGTCTGTCCTTGACCACGAGTGGCCCAAGCCCGAAGCACGAGTTATCATTGAAAATGACCTCACAACCCGTGTCTATAAGCCCCAACCCATATTACAACGAGTGGAGGCGATTCTACTCGATTGGGCCACTGCGCGTGACAATCTTCAGACGTTGGGACGTTTTGTAGTCAAGCCGGATGCCAAGGAGGAATTCGATGCGGCCAAACGTTTCAAAGGAATCGATAACGTACTACGTGAGTCAATCGAACGGGAACTTGGTCCGTTTCCCGACGCCACCCTCGATGACGTACCTATTGAGCGAGCAATTCGATACGCCGGTCGAGACCCGGATGCGACTCTCCGGGTTCACGATCGTATTTCGCCGATGGTGTCCGCGGCAGGGTTGGATGATCGTTTCACCCTGATCATGTCGAACATCCCTAGCATCGAGGAAATGCAATTTACCGGACTACTCGCTTCGCGGTCCCATTTTACCGCCCTCGGCGAGCGTATGTCGTCCGAGATGGAGTCTATCTGCTCCGCGCTATCGTCCAAGTTCAACGATAGCCGCCCCATTAACCCCAACTCCCCGGACCAGATCGCGGCACTCATGCAGCGGCGCGGTTTAACCGGCCTCAAGCGGTCAAAGATCACCAAGAAGGTATCCACTTCTAAAAAGTCCATCGAACATCTGCGGTTCGAGGACCCCGCAATCGGGCTCGTTGAAGATTGGAGGGAACGTGCTAAGACTCGGGACTCTTTTGTTGAACCTATCCTTGGGCGCATGGGTGGGGTCGCTGATCGCATGCCCATTTGTTGTAATATTCGGATCACCCGTGTCTCTTCGAGCCGCCTTAGTGCTAGCGAACCTCCCCTGCTTGCTATTCCTATTCGACATGATCTTGGAGTTGCGGTCCGATCCGGTTTCGTGGCCCCCAACGCCCAAGACCTGATAGACCACTATAACGTTGAGCTTGAGGATGCGGGCGACACCTATCTCGGGTCGTGGGACATGTCGCAAATCGAAATGCGTGTCGCTGCGCACTTATCGCGCGATCCGTTACTGTGCCGCCTGTTCCACGAGCGCCGCGATATCCACTCTGAGACAGCGATAAAGATATTTGGGCTACCCGATACCAAGAAGAAGAACGAGCAGGGCGAGTGGGTATATCCCTCGGTGGACAAGATGAAGCACCGGTCCCCGACAAAACG
>CAZQGK010000082.1:0-4126 GCA_964592945.1 uncultured Candidatus Saccharibacteria bacterium | reverse complement strand
ACTGAGGCGACACCGCCGCTATCGTCGCCGCTGATGTCATCGGTTAAGCGGGCCCGCAAAGTCCGTTGTGGGTCGCTTTCGACAAAACTCAAAGTGAGCATACGCGCCTGCATCCAACTCGCGTCGATCAGGCTATAGCTGCGCGTTAATGAGCCCACGTCCCAGGTCATGTCATCCCGAGTAAAGCGAAGGATGAAAGCCGCGGCCTGTGGAGTCGACCCACCAGGTCGAGGCCGAGGGCTTCGTCGATACGAGCGGCGAGCCGATCGTCGTTCAACGCCCCCGGCGATCACGCAATCCCGCCTCGCAAGCTGGCGGCAAGTGCGGAAAGGGCGTCGGCGATCTGCCTCGCAGCTTCCGGGGGCGGCAGCGGCATCTTGAGGCTTTGCACGCCGGTGGCCGGATCGCGTTCGATCCACGGATGCGCCGCAGTGTCGGGATCATTGGCTGCCGTCAGAGCGGCGATAAATTGTACGCCGACCTGTGCCAGGGCTTGCCATGGATCGGGACTGGTATCGCGCGGCGGCGCTCCGACCCCGTTGGTCCGCGCGATCGCCGTCCCGCCGGAACCAGCGGCTAGTTCCGAATTGGCACCTTCCCCGGATCCGGCGTCATCGGCGGTGGCGATACTCCCCACTTCCTCGGCCGGCGTCACGGCCTCGCTCTCGCCCATACCCCCGGTGACGTTTTCCACGTCCTTCATGAAACGGCTGAGACGCGAACCACCGAGCGAAATCTCGCCGCCGCCGCCGTCGAGAATTCCTGCCGACAAGGAGCGCTTGAATGCCAGCACCGAAAGCATTCCCTCCTCGATCGTGCCCTTCGACACGAAATTGACGACCCGCACGGGCCGTTTCTGGCCCATGCGATGAATGCGCGCGATGCGCTGTTCGAGGATCGCCGGGTTCCACGGCAAGTCCATGTTCACCAGGGTCGAAGCATGCTGCAGATTGAGGCCCGTGCTGCCCGCATCGGTGGACAGGAAAACGCGGCAGGCGGGGTCGTCGCGAAACCGCTCGACCAGTGCCGGCCGCTTCTCCGATGGCACGCCGCCGTGGAAGCTCACATAGCCCAGCCCGCGCGCCTCGAGACGGCGAATGACGATATCGTGGGTCCGCGTCCATTGCGAAAACACCACCGCCTTGGCCTCGGGCTCGGCGAACAAGTCCTCGAACAGCGCCGCCAATTCGTCGGCCTTGACGCCATGGTCGGTTTCCTGGTCCAGCAGATAGGTGCTGTTGCACGACATGCGCATGTTCTGCAGGGCGCAGGTAAGCCGCCGCTGATCCTTGTCCGACAGGAACCTCGTCTTGCGCCAGCGTTGGACGACTTTCGCCACCACGTCGGCGTTTTCCTGGTGACGAAGCATTTGCATCTCGGTCATCGGCACGAGCAGGTTCTGGTCGGTCCGGCCGGGCAGTTGCCGCAGCACCTCGGACTTGCGTCGGCGGATCATGACCGGCGCCAGCGTCTGGCCGATCTTCTCCAGCCCGGTATAGCCGGTGACGCGGCCCGATTCGTCCTTGACCTGATGCTCGTGCAGCAGCTTCCAGGTCGGCCCCAGCCGATGCTGATCGACAAACTGGACAATGGAAATCAGCTCTTCCAGCTTGTTCTCCAGCGGCGTCCCGGTCAGCACGATCGCGTATGGACTGTCGACGCGTTTCAAGGCGCGCGACGCAATGGTGTTCCAGTTTTTCACCCGTTGGGCTTCATCGACGATCACCAGGTCGGGCGCCCAGGCGGCGATCAGGTCGAGATCGGACCGGAGCTTCTCGTAGTTCGTGATCTTGCAGAAGTCGTCCAGGGCGAAATCCTTCTGCCGCTGTGTCCGACCGCCGGTGATGACGCGCGCCGCATTTTCACCCTGTCGTCCCGAAAAACGCGCAATCTCGCTTTGCCACTGATACTTGAGCGAAGTCGGGCAGATCACCAGCACCTTCGAGACGCCAAAATGGCGTGCCAGTATTTCCGTCGCGGCGATCGCTTGTATGGTCTTGCCGAGGCCCATATCGTCGCCGATCAACGCCCGGCCAGCCTGTACCGCGAACAGCGCGCCCTCGGCCTGATATGGATAGAGCGGCACCTTCAGAAACGCCAGCAGCTTGGGATCGCCGGCGCCGCGCGGAAACAACTGCGCAAGCTTTGCGGCGCGCCGGTCCGCATCCCGCCGTCCCGCGACGAAATCGAGAGCGTCGTCGTAGGCCCGCAGCTCATGATCGAATTTGGACGCCATGGTCATGAAACGATCGAGTTCGCCAAGGCGCTCGTCGGGCAGAATCCCGTTGTGCCCGATGTCGAACAAACCAGCGGCGGCTTCCCTCAGCGCTGGCGGGCAATCGGTTCCAGCGCGAAAATGCACACGGCGTCTGCCGTCGGTGCGCAGATACAGCTCGGAAAATGCCGGCTGGTAGCCGCGTGCAAACGCCGTCCTCGCACCGCGCTTTTTCGCCAGCCGGGCGAGCGTAAATTCGATGTGCTTGCAGGTACCCAACTCGCTGGTGGCGTAATCGGGGCACGAACAGAAATTGCCGCCTGGTCCCAGGCCTCGGATCGCCACGCGATAGCTGGATTTGGAAACAGGATTGCTGACCTGAAACTCGGAAAAAAATGGCTCCCCGCCGAGATTTTCGAGACCGAAGGTCTGCTCGCGGCCGAACTGGCGGCGCAGGCCGCGTTGCCAGTCCACCGGCGATAAATCGGCTGGCGCATGGGTGCGCGACAGCTTCGGTTGCCTGTTCGGCTTGGCTGCCGCATTTGAGTTTCGGCGCTTGGATTTCATCGAAGTACATCCCGTTCGGCAAAGGTTTCTCGCGAAAGATCAATCTGGCATCTCAGGGCAGATTGCAGCGTTCCGGAGTCTATCTGCCGTGCCAATCCTCGAGCCCCAGCCCGCCGACACGAGCAAACTCCCGCGCATTGTGCGTCACGATCTTGAGTCCCCGCCGCAAGGCACAAGCTGCAAGCAGCAGGTCATAGGCTCCTATGGGCGTGCCCTGGCTGTTCAGGCTTGCCCGCAGTTGCGCCGCCACGCGGGCATCTTCGCGCTCGAACGGCAAGACGGAGATCGTGTTCAGGAGCGTCCGCATGGCCTCCCGTACGCGCGGCGCCAGATTGGGATTGCGTGCCAACCCGTACTCGACTTCCATCTCCGTGATCGCCGAAACGGCCAATTGCGGCGGCGCTTCCTGACGGAGCCGCAGCACGACGGCCTGTTCGCCGCGCGCGAAGTCGCTCAGCACATTGGTGTCGAGAAGGTACTTCACGAAAAAGCATCTTCACGCGGCGGCAGCAACTCGCCGCGATACGATTCGAACGGCGGCATGTCGGGAACGCCCTGCCACTCCAGGATCAGCGACGGCCAGCCGGGACTGCCGAGTGTCTTCTTGTCCAGCCATTCGCGCAGCGCCTTGCGGATCAGCCCGCTGCGCGTCTCGCCCAGCTTCTTGGCCGTTCGGTCCAATTCCTTGGCGGTTTTTTCGTCGAGATAGAGGTTGAAGTTCATGGGAATTGCCCCCGGAGAGCCATATAACCTGTTACAGGTTATATCTTTACGCCGGTCTCTTCAAGGACGGGTCTGCGAAATCGGTGCTCGACAAAAGACCGTCACACGATCGCCTCTGCCCACCCACCTGCATCCGGCGGCCGAGCGCGCTGGGCGCTCGCGCGTCACCGTCGGCTTCAGGCGGCCTTCTCGAGGGCTTCCTGGGCGTTGAGCCAACGCTGTTCGGCGTTGGCGACTTCGCGTTCGAGCCTAGCCTTCTCGCGCTGCAGCTCGGTCACGACCGTGGCCGGGCCGGCATAGGTCGCGGGGTCGGCGAGTTTGGCCACGACGCCGTCGAGCTGGGCGGTGAGGCGCACCAGCATCTTCTCGGCGCTGTCGACGGCCTTCCTGAGCGGCGCCTTCTGGGCGCGGGTGTCGGCCGACGCCTTGCGCTGGTCCTTCTTCGAGGCGGCGTCCGCCGGGCGCTCGTCGCGCTTGGCGGGCTTGGCGCCGCGTTCCTTCAGGAGCTTGGCCTGGTACTCGTCGATGTCGCCATCGAACGCCTTCACCGTCCCGCCAGCGACCAACCACAGCGTGTCGGCCACCATCTTCACCAGATGCGTGTCGTGGCTCACCAGCACG
>CAZQGK010000081.1:0-4171 GCA_964592945.1 uncultured Candidatus Saccharibacteria bacterium | reverse complement strand
CTCTTTGGCGATAGAAACGCCGTCATTGGTGATGGTCGGTCCTCCCCAGGACTTGTCGAGGGCAACATTGCGACCCTTTGGTCCGAGCGTTACTTTCACTGCTGCTGCCACGATGTCCACTCCACGCTTGAGCGCGCTCCGTACCTGTTCGTCAAAAATTACTTGTTTTGCCATATGACTATTTAATGATTGCCTTTACATCGCTCTCGTGGATAAGGTGGAGTTTCTCGTCATCAACTTCTATTTCGCTCTCCCATCCCGGATTGAAATACACTTTTTGCCCGACGCGCAGTGACATCGGAAGCACTTTCCCGTCGTCGTTCATCCGGCCCGGGCCGACCGCGAGTACCGTACCGCGTGTTGCCTTCTCTTTCTGGGCAGCGTCAGGGATAAGAATGCCCGAAGCGGTTTTTTTCATCACCTCCTCGGGGCGCACCAATACGCGGTCGCCGAGAAGCTGCATGGATATTTTGGATTCTTTTGTATCTTTTTTCATACCGAAAATGTTGAGGTTTTAATAATTGTTTGGAAGTGCAGCATACGCTGCATCGGCACTAATGTAAATGAAAACGGCGTTTTCGGTCAACTTGACATCGTCACTGTAAATGGTAGAATTGATTTGATTCTTCCGCGCGGCCATGCTAGTCTTGCGCGAATGGTTTTGCTCCAGCAAATGTTGCCCTATATCCAGATAGGCCTTTCCGGCCTTCTTATCGCTGCGATACTTTTGCAGCGCACGGGGGCATCGCTTGGTGGCGCATTCGGTGCGGACAACTTCTCGTCGGGTTTCCACACGCGTCGCGGCTTGGAGCGGACACTTTTCTATGTTACTATTGTCCTCGGTATCCTCTTCGCACTCTCGGCACTCATCAATTTAATCATCAGCTAGGCGCTTACGCGCATGCTCGCCGTTTTCCGGTGAGTGCATACGTAAAAGCGCGATTCGTATGGATCTCGATCACGACTCCTATTCTGACAAAACCAAAGACGTAAAAAAGACACTCATCAAGGAGCGCTCCATTTGGCGCGTCTCGTTGCTTGAGGACATTCTCCGGGCGCTCACCCCGGGTGAGCGGCTCGTCCTCTACGGGCTTACGGTCATCCTCGGGTTCTCTACCCTCGCACTCCTTGCAGGATTGAATTCCGCGGTCTCTGTCTCCGTACCCTCGTCCGGCGGAGAACTCATCGAAGGAGAGGTGGGTCCGGCGCGATTTATCAACCCCATTCTCACCCTCTCGCAGCCCGATGAAGACCTCACAGAGCTCGTATACTCCGGTCTCACGCGTGCACTTCCGAGCGGCATCGTTCCGGACCTTGCAGACCGTTACACGATATCTGAAGACGGCATGACATACACCTTCACGCTACGGTCAAACGCCACCTTTCACGACGGCACACCTGTTACGGCAGACGATGTATTGTTCACTATTGCGGCTGCGCAAAATCCCGACATCAAGAGCCCGCGACGTGCCGATTGGGAGGGGGTCCAAGTGTCCTCGCCTGATCCGCACACGGTCGTATTTAAGCTCGCTCACGCATATGCTCCTTTCATCGAGAACACAACGCTCGGGATCTTGCCAAAACATGTTTGGCAAAACGTATCCGCGGAAGAATTTCCCTTCAATCCCGCCAACACACATCCGGTAGGCAGCGGGCCGTACCGTATTGAGAGCGTGTCCACCGATGAGACCGGTTCGGCAACCCGCTACCAGCTCACGCCGTTCTCGAAATTTACACTGGGCTATGCCTATCTCGAACGCATCACCTTTATCTTTTATCCGAATCAGGAGGCGCTTCTACGGGCATTCGACGCGGGCCAGGTCGATGCGATTGCAGGCATAACGCCATCGGACCTCGCCGCCCTCAAACGGTCAGATTTCAATTTCGCCCACGTCGCACTACCGCGTGTCTTCGGCGTCTTTTTCAATCAAAGCAACGCACCGGTTCTTGCCGACGCGTCCGTGCGCGCGGCGCTCGAAGCGGCTATCGACAAACAAGACATCGTGGACACGGTCCTCGGAGGATACGGTGCAGTTCTCGACGGACCTATCCCGCCGGGTGTCATCGGTACAACGATACCGGGCACGCCAATCCTTTTTGAAAGAAAAGAGGGAGGTGCGAACGCAACGAGCACGCCGTCTGCCGCGGCTACCGACGCTGCGCGCAGCATCCTCACACGCGGCGGCTGGACATTCGACGAGGCGACAAAGGTGTGGAAGAAAAAGTCCTCCGGAGGAGGATCCGCCTCCGGCGGAAAACTGACTCTGTCCTTCACGATAGCGACCGCCGATGAGCCCGAGTTGGTTGCGACGGTCAACGCTCTTGCCGCAGCATGGCGTGCCGCCGGAATTGTGGTGACCGTACAGGTGTATCCGCTTTCAGAATTGAACGTGAGCGTTATTCGCCCGCGGCAATACGACGCGATACTTTTTGGTGAAGTCGTCGGACGTACCGCAGACCTCTTCGCGTTCTGGCACTCTTCTCAGCGCAATGATCCGGGCCTCAACCTCGCACTCTATACGAATCTGCGCGCCGATTCGCTGCTCACGCAGGCACGTGCGACGACCGACCAGAAACAGCGCGAAAAGCTCTACACTCAATTCGCGAGTACTGTCGCAAAGGATGACCCGGCGCTATTTTTGTACGCTCCCGATTTTATCTACGTCGTCCCCTCGTCGCTTCGTGGAGTCGAGCTCGGTGCACTCACCACGCCGTCAGAGAGATTCTTGAACGTATATCAGTGGTATACGGACACGGAAGAGGTGTGGAGTATTTTTTCACGCGACTAATTTATTCGATAATTATTAACAGCCTCTATACAGAAAATCCTTTATGGAACCACAATCGGCATCTAATGAATCCGGACACTCCGGAGGGGTAGCCCCGGGGCCGCGCCGTCCGGCTAGCCCCTCACGTCCGCACCACGCACGCCCTGGTACACGTAGCCCCTCCCGCCCTGCAGGAAGACCGGGCACAAGGACAGGCCGGCCGGGTAGACATTTCGGCCGGCCCAATCACCCTCCGCGACGCGGTAAAACACGCGTCGAACATCAGGCCCCATCGCAACGCAAACAGGCTGCTGCGCCCATTCCGCCGCCGCCGCCGGATACCGTGCGCATAATTCCCTTGGGCGGGGTTGAAGAGATCGGACGCAACATGACCGCCGTCGAAGTGGGCGACGATATTTTCATCCTTGATTGCGGATTCGCGTTCTCCGAAGGAGACACGCCGGGTGTTGATTACATATTGCCAAATACCGGCTACTTGGAAGAGCGCCGCGACAAGATACGCGGACTCCTCATCTCGCACGGCCACCTCGACCACATCGGCGGTATCCCCTACATCATCGACCGCATCGGCAACCCGACCATTTACACCCGCAAGCTCACGGGAATGATGATAAAGAAGCGCCAAGAAGAATTCACGCAGACATCCCCCGTCACTATCCGCGAAGTGGAGAAAGACGAGGTCATCAGGCTGGGGAGCGCGACGATACGATTTTTCGGCGTCACGCATACCGTCCCCGATTCGATGGGCATCATCATTGAGACTAAGTGGGGCGACGTGGTCTTCACCGGAGACATCAAGCTCAACCACCTAGACGGAGAACCGTCTGACGAGGAGAAACGCGAATTCGGCATCTTCAAGCACCGCAAAGTACTCGCACTTCTCATGGACTCGACCAACGTTTGGCAGCCGGGTTTCTCCATCCCCGAATCAAATGTGTACCGCACGCTGGAAAAGATAATCAAAGATTCAAAGGGCCGGCTTATCATCGCGATGTTCGCGTCGCACCTTGAGCGCCTTATCCGCGTCGTGCATTTCGCCGAGGAGTACGGCAAGAAGGTCGTCATCGACGGTCGCTCGATGCGCACAAATATCGAGATAGCCCGAGAGATAGGGCTCATCAAATACAAGGACGATACGGTCGTCGCCGTCGAGAACATGAATCAGTATCCGCCGGAGCGGCTCATCATTCTTGCGACAGGCGCCCAGGGCGATGAATTCGCATCGCTGGCGCGTATCGGCAACAAATCGCACAAATATATCCGCCTCGATGTGTCCGACACCGTCGTCCTTTCTTCGTCGGTCATTCCCGGCAACGAGCGGGCAGTGCAAAAGCTCAAAGACAACCTTTCCCGCCAGGGAGCGCATATCATCACGTATCACG
>CAZQGK010000080.1:1324-4172 GCA_964592945.1 uncultured Candidatus Saccharibacteria bacterium | reverse complement strand
TCTTCCCATTTGGCGGATAAACTTTTCTGAAATTATCCTTCATCTAATCTCCGCATTAATCTCCGCACTTTATACCGTTCCCAGGTATGTCTCTATTGAAGCCTCTTCATCTTGAACACTCGCAAAACTATCAGACCTTCTTCTCTTCTGTTGCCATCTCTTTGCAGCAATTTTACTCTTCTCCCACTTTGAAAGATAAAACTGTGCGGTCGTGAAATTCAAATCCTTAGCAGCCATCTCACTCACTACGTAATTAGATAGGTCCATGTGAAACTGAGTTGGAATTTCTAGTGTTGATGTCGTGGTCAACTGTTGAGGTTCATTAAATGTCCAAATCTTTAAAGTTCCAACAGCACTAGGAAGTGGTCTTAAATAAATAACTTCTTTGAAGATGAAATAATACTGCGGGGTACCGGTCTCAGTCGTTGATTGATTTGATCCAGTGATAGCATCGTCATCTCTCATTGTGATGAGCTTTAGTTTCTTTCCTGCGTACTGAATTCTCTTTATACCAATCGCAGAAGTCGGATAATCATACTCTTGCTGTGAAGCCACTGTAGAGCTAGAGTACACCGCTTCAATACACTCAGACTCTCTGGCAAGATCAAGACAAGCTTCCCAGATCAAAAATGTGATCTCTTCATCTGAGAAGAAAGAATCTGAAACTGCGTTATATTTTCTTCTAATTGCAGTGGAGAGCTCTGTAATAGTCATCTAAACTCCTATGTCCACGTTGTTGAACCAGCAGCTTGACTAGTCCATGTGGTTGTCGCTGCTGCGGCACTCGTCCAAGTAGCAACGTCTCTTTCTTCTGCGTCCGTAGTATCTGAAACAAAAACGATATTCCAATTGCCCTGACTTAAACGCTCAATATCAGTCTCCCACGTCATAGCCTGAGAATTCTCTACTAGCTTCTCAACAAGAATCTGAGACTGATCCCAGGCCGGTGTAATTGCACTATCAACTAGTTTTTGAACATCGATTGGAATTGTAAAACCGTAACCCCAGGTGGCCGCCCCCCAAGTCATGGTATATGGAAATTCTCCCTGGCCCCAGGTTGTTGATCTTTCTGTCCCGAAAAGGTTGACTGATACTGCATACGTTATACTAAAATCAGCCATGCTCTCCTTAGCTAAGCGTCATCTGGCACACAACTGTTAAAGTGTCGTTTGCCCCTTTATTTATAGCAGCTTCTGTATCCCTAGCGATTAATGTCCCACCTGTGTTTGTAGAAAGAAGACCATACTCAACAATAGCTCCTGTGCCTGAACCAGTAGCAAAAGTGGCCTTAACTTGAAATATCTGGCCACTTAAATAGCTCGCTGTCCCTGTGTGACGAGAAGATTCTGTTCCAAGAGCAGTATCTCCCGCCGCTTCAGCGGTTGAATTGGTCCCAATCGCAATGTATTTACCAGTAAATGTCGCAGCCGCAGCAACAGCAGAGTTAAGGAAAGAAGCCATGAACTCTTTGCCAACAGTAGTGACAACATTTACCCCAGATCGTGTATCTTTTAGCGTACCGTCTGGGCCGTAAAGATAAACGAACCATTTTCCCTTCATCTTTACAGCCTTTTCATTCATAATGATTTTTCCTTTGCTGGTCTCCCAGGCTTTTTCTTTAATTCAACTTTGGCAATCTCTGCATCTAAGGTTTCATCCTTAAAAGCCATGTCTTTGTAATTTGCAGCGGTGTAAGCCTCTAGCTCAGCTTTAGTGTTGAATGTCTTTCCATCCATCTGACAAACCCATCCGGTTTTTGGAACGATTTCTTCATCATCATGAGGCTCTAATTTCAACATCTTCCAAGTTTCTGGGATTTGTTGCTCCATAGCGTCTTTTCTCATAGGAACATATTGTCCCTTGAACTGATGAGCATCTTCATAATCCATGAGGACGTATTTTCCAGCAGGGATTTCTATTTTTTCCCCTCTGAAAAGCTCTTTATGAGTCATTCCCAGTGAGTGCATGTTCCAAACTCTCCATTTTGCCATTTGTGAATCCTTTCACGTTATTGGTTTATCAATCACTACAAACTATATTGAACACAGCTCCATTATCTACAGTTGCGTCCGTTTCAACTTTTACATATCTAAAGTTCCCAGGAATAGGGACCATACGACTAGAGACAGAACTTGGAATAGAGTAATCGACTAGGGCGTTTTTCACTGAAGCCAACAATTTAAATGTGTGTGTTAGCTGTGTGACGCCGGTAGCGAGCTCAACTTTTACATATCTAAGACCGTGCGGAATAGGACAAAGCTTTCTAGTGTTCACTGCTATTGTTGTAATGCTGAAATCAGTAGCTACAACACCACTAGATAAAAGCTGAACCTTGCTGAATGTAGAGTTATCCAAAGATCCGTGTATATTTATCGATGTCCCAGTCGCCAGAGACGGAACCAACAGATAAGCATTATAAGCACCTTCTCCCAAATCAATCGCACTCGTGAGAGTCACACCTGATGTGATTGAAACAGAATAAGACTTGATAAGATCAGCAACAACTTGAACTCGCCTAAATGTCGAATTGTTTGTTGAAGCCTGAATGTATATTTCGGCCGCAGAGTTCATTGTCGGGACTTCTAAATAAACTTTGTTCCAGCTTTTACCAAGGTCAGACCCAGATGTCAGAGTTCCGGCTGAAGCCATGGAATTAGCGAAAATAACAACTGGTCCGTAACTCATGTTACACCCCGTAACAAATTATAAAAGCTTCATCGCCAGATGTTGCAGCACTAATGCCGACAACGCCCATACTAGCAACGCCTGAAGCATTAGAGTTTGCATAAATCACCCACCCAGAGGCACCGCTTTGCTTTCCAACAGAAAAGCCAATGACTCTTTTAAG
>CAZQGK010000080.1:0-1314 GCA_964592945.1 uncultured Candidatus Saccharibacteria bacterium | reverse complement strand
CTGTGCTCCTATAGAGTGTCCGATAATTCTCTTAAGACCAGTCTCAACCGTTTGGGTTGCTGCATCTGCTGTAACGTCGAGAACCGACACTCTCATATTTCCGAATACTGTAAAAGTTTTAGTAACTGTATATGCCATGTGATCTCCTTGTTAAAATAATAGTTTCTTTTCTTGAACCTTTGAATCCTTAGCTTGTGCTTCAATCTCTTTGTACAAAGTCATTTGACGACAGAAATCCTTAAGGGGCATTTGAATCAATGATCGGATATTTCCGTCAGGGTACGCCCCTAATGTTCCACCCTCTGAACAGTTAATGTAAAGTCCAGGAACGGTCATAGTGACAAATTCAAACCATCCCTTAAAATTATGATAGGACCTCCAAGTATAAACAGAGTTCCCAAAAACATCTTTGACTCTAAGAACATTGCCTAGACTCTTGTCGTATTTTGAATCCCAAGCATGAAATTTCTTGTCATATGAAAAACAAAAATCAGCTCCGATAAATGAAACGATAGAAGCGCCCATGAACGCCTTTGCTATGTACATGCAAGCGCCTAAAACGTTCCCACCATTTGAGACAAAGCAATTGAACAGCTCAACACTCTCAGTGAATTTAATGAACGGCTCATCAGGCACAGGAGCATTATAGAATAGAATCTTTCCTTGCCACTTCTCTAAGAGACCTGGAGATGCGCCCATATAAGCAAGTAACGTGCGGTCTTTAGACATGGCCCAGTATTCATCTGGAGTTTTAGATCCACCCTCATAGACCTCTTCAATCGTTACTTCTCCTGCATCGAGAGTGACGTAGTAATCTGCTGGACAGCCGACATCTTCTAGAAAATGAAAGTTATGAAGACAGGAGATGAGTTTTATATCACCACGATTCTTTAGCTCCTCAGCATTGTCCTTTAAGGAAGGCCCAGCGCCAGCCACAATCACTGGTTGCATGGAAGCTTGTCCAAACAATTGGCCAACTGATTTGTCTGAGAAAGGTCCATACTTGGCGTGATTTGATCTGATATTCTTCTCCCAAATAGGTCGCCAAGAATTAACTGTTACCGTGTCGCTCTCACAGGCATTAGCAAATAAATCCTTGGGCTGAATTGGTGGTTGATCAATATAGTTTTGGTATTCACATATAATTTGTTTTGTTTTCATTTATACATTCCTCATTTAAAAAGGCCCCAGGGAAGTCCTTTTCCCCAGGGTTCCTTTAGATTTAACAAATGCTATTAAAGATTCTTCCCTTGCTGGTTGCACCAGTGATGAAAGAATTAATTGTAACCCCGAATCGAGGAGCAGTAGAGAAAG
>CAZQGK010000079.1:1461-4230 GCA_964592945.1 uncultured Candidatus Saccharibacteria bacterium | reverse complement strand
TTGGGTTAGTGCTAGACGCATAAGTCGCGGCACCATCAGCACCGGTGCCGAGGGAGTCTACCTCGTTTTTGAGCGAAACTGTGGTTACTTTTTCTTTTTGTGTAAATTCTGGATTAAATTCATTGTCTAAATTCGATTCAAATGATTTTGCTAAGAAATCAGTAATCCGTTTCCATGTGCTGCTTAATGTGTCATAAAACCACGCGGTGACAGAAAGATCATTTGTGTCTTGATTATGGGTGAGTTCGATAAAATTTTGATTGGTAACAGACGCGTTGTTTGTCGTGTACTTGGTCATGTCGACTGATACTCGATGCCATGCCGATGGTTGGGCGGTAAATGACCAGTTTGTATCGACTGTGTGTCCCGTCGTCGCGCCAAAGGTTATAGTGACGCCATTGTTCAGAGTTTGTGCGCTTCCGGTGATGGAGACGCCTGTCGCGTCCCATGTGGATCCACCGTCATCGGACCACTTGAAGGTGTTGGGACTTCCTGTGCCGTCAATTTGTACTTTATAGTTGGTGTTTATACTGCCATTGTATGTGCCGCCGACAGTCATATCGTCGAGATTGCCGTCTGCACCGCTAAACCCAAGCGCTGTATAGGTGACTCCGCCACGGAGATACATATGGTCAACGTCGTTGTCATAGTAGATGGTGCCTTCTGTCGTGGACGCCGAAGAGGTGAGGGGATTAAGGAAAATTTCTCCTCCCGTGACATAGACGTCATCACCAAATACGCCGTCGCCTGCTACATTGAGCGATGTACCGGATGCTGCTGGGTCTAGGTAATACGTGAAACTTGCATTGCCGATATCTACAAATCGTTCCGCATATGTATATCCTATGGAATCCACCCAGAACCTTCGTACGCCTGAAGCGGATGCAGCGATGAGGTCCTGAGATTCATATTGATCGACGATGAGAGCTGCTTTCCCTGTATTGTGATCGGTGTCTGTAGGATTGTTTGTCACCGTCAGTTTGGCGATTGGCGCTGTGTTTCCTATGCCGATATTGTCATTTCCCATGACAGTAAATGCTGCAGCATTATCGTTATTTGCGATTTGAAATACGGTTTCACTTGTGTTTGCCGTTGTAGTTTCCGCAGAAAGAACATCGGCTATACCTGTCGTTCCATTGGATTTGCCACCTATGATTTTTATGGCAGCTGTACTATTGGTGGGATCTGTCGCTCCGATGATTCCTCGAATGGATAATGCCTGAGCATCGCTTTCTGTAATCGCAGTAAGTTCTGCGCCTCCTGCAGAGGAAGATAGGGGAGCGATATGAAAAATTGTGTCAGTTTGTGCGAGAGATGTTAGCCCGTGTGTGATGTCTCCATCAGATAGTCCGAATGATGGGTCGGCCGATGCATTTGATGAAATTTCTAGTTTGTAATCTGGGCTTGTATCACCAATGCCGACGTTTTCAGTATTGAAAACAAACGGTGTGTTTGCAAGTGTATCAAAGACCATCGCATCGTATCCGCCTTGGGCAACTGTATAGATCGATATCCCTTCGGTGCATCCCGAAGTGAAGCAGTATCCTTCGCTTTGGCCCGTATCGTTTACGCGGAAATAGTCTGCGCCTATTACGCCGTTGTTTTTGAAGTCAAAGAGATTTCCTGTTGAGTTTACCGTGAGCATGGCGACACCCTGTGCGTTGGCGATGTTTAACGCAGTAGTCGAGTCTGTGAGAGGTTGCCACGATGCGTTTGCAATAGATTTTATGGTTCCGCTGGAATTGACTTGAAATTGACTACTACTTCCAACGGAAAATAATGAAGCTGGGTTTACTGTGCCAACGCCGAAGCTCCCATCATTTTTTAGGGCCATGCGATCAATAAGACCTTCTTCGCCACCCGGAGATGTTTTAAAGACTAAGTCATTGCCGTTGATTTGGCGGATATACCCCGGAGATGATCCGCGAATAGTGAGACCAGATACGGAAGCATCGCCCGTTACACCATTGAGAAGTATAAGTGCGCTGTTTGTAGACGTTGTTGACAGTCCACCACCGTTTATATTACCAAGCGCTATGGATCGATCTACGACGGGGTAGGGGTATATAAGATTGTTGGTCTGATCAAAAAGATTTTCTCCCGCGGCACCGCGTTCTCCTGTAGCACCTGTGGCTCCTGTAGATCCAGATGGGCCAGCAGCACCTGTGGCCCCAGTAGATCCAGATGGGCCAGCAGCACCGGTTGCTCCTGTGGATCCTGTAGGACCACCAATTCCTGTAGCTCCAGTCGATCCGTTTGGTCCTTGTTCTCCAGCTGCTCCCGCTGTACCTGTGGCTCCTGTAGATCCAGATGGGCCAGCAGCACCGGCCGTTCCCGCAGTTCCTGTGGTTCCAGTAGATCCTGTGGGACCAACGTTCCCAGTGCCACCTGTGGGTCCAGCACTCCCAGTGACACCAGTGCTACCTGTTGATCCAGTTGGACCTGCATTTCCCGTGGCTCCCGTGGCGCCGGTTGTGCCTGTTGGCCCTATAGTACCAACTGTTCCCGTTGCTCCAGTGGAACCTGTCGGACCAGCAGTTCCTGTGGTACCTGTAGCTCCAGTTGCTCCCGTCGATCCCGTTGGACCGCCATTTCCTGTAGCTCCAGTGGAACCTGTAGATCCTGTAGCACCTGTCGGACCAGCAGTTCCTGTGGTACCTGTAGCTCCAGTTGCTCCCGTCGATCCCGTTGGACCGGCAGTTCCTGTTACTCCTGTTGCTCCGGTTGGACCTGCAGTACCCGTGGTCCCTGTTGCTCCAGTAGATCCTG
>CAZQGK010000079.1:1019-1361 GCA_964592945.1 uncultured Candidatus Saccharibacteria bacterium | reverse complement strand
TTGGACCGGCAGTTCCTGTCGCACCGGTTGATCCAGTTGCTCCCGTCGATCCCGTTGGACCGGCAGTTCCTGTCGCACCGGTTGATCCAGTTGCTCCCGTCGATCCCGTCGATCCCGTTGGACCTGCAGTACCTGTTAGTCCTGTTGCTCCGGTTGGACCTGCAGTGCCCGTGGTCCCTGTTGCTCCAGTAGACCCAGTCGGACCAGCACTTCCTGTCGCACCTGTAGCGCCTGTGACACCGGTTGGTCCGGATGCACCATTTATTCCAGTTCCTCCTGTAGAGCCTGTAGGCCCTGCTTCTCCAGTTGCTCCAGTAGATCCCGTTGGACCCGCAGTACCAG
>CAZQGK010000079.1:352-919 GCA_964592945.1 uncultured Candidatus Saccharibacteria bacterium | reverse complement strand
TCACACCTGTAGATCCAGTTGGGCCATTTGCACCTGTAGCACCTGTAGATCCAGTTGATCCCGTCGGACCAGCGCTTCCTGTCGCACCCGTAGAACCAGTAGCTCCGGTAGATCCAGTAGATCCCGTTGGACCCGCAGTACCAGTCACACCTGTAGATCCAGTTGGGCCATTTGCACCTGTAGCACCTGTAGATCCAGTAGACCCAGTCGGACCAGCACTTCCTGTAGCACCTGTCGAACCTGTCGGACCAGCATTTCCTGTGCTACCTGTTGCTCCCGTTGTGCCAGTCGGTCCGGATGCACCATTTGACCCTGTTGCTCCAGTAGATCCTGTCGGACCTGCATTTCCTGTTGATCCAGTAGATCCTGTTGGACCTTCTTGTCCAGTAGATCCCGTTGGACCATTTGAACCCGTTGCTCCGGTAGATCCAGTAGACCCAGTCGGACCAGCACTTCCTGTGGCCCCAGTTGCTCCCGTTGTGCCAGTTGGTCCGGATGCACCATTTGCGCCAGTTGACCCCGTAGATCCTGTTGGCCCTGCAGCTCCAGTCGATCCGGTAGATCCTG
>CAZQGK010000079.1:0-252 GCA_964592945.1 uncultured Candidatus Saccharibacteria bacterium | reverse complement strand
TCGGACCTTCTTGTCCAGTAGATCCAGTTGGACCCGCAGTTCCGGTTGTTCCTGTAGATCCAGTAGATCCCGTTGGACCATTTGAACCCGTTGCTCCAGTAGAACCTGTACTTCCAGTTGGCCCTGCATTTCCTGTGGCTCCTGTTGCACCCGTTGCTCCAGTAGAACCTGTTGGCCCTACAGTTCCAGTCGATCCAGTAGATCCTGTCGGACCTTCTTGTCCAGTAGATCCAGTTGGACCCGCAGTTCCGG
>CAZQGK010000078.1:0-4233 GCA_964592945.1 uncultured Candidatus Saccharibacteria bacterium | reverse complement strand
GCGTTCTTCGGATCGTTGAACTGGACCTCCTCGTTCTGGGCCTGGTCGTATTCCTCTTTTGTAATGAAATTATTTTCCAGCATCTGTCCGAGCACGAGGTTTTTGCGCGCATCGAGCGCCGCGCGGTGGTTTCCGTACGGAGAGTAGTAAGTCGGCGCCTGCGGGAGTGCCGCGAGATATGCAGCCTGCGCCAAATCGACATCCTGTGCGGGGACGCCAAAGAAATATTGACTTGCTTCTTCGACACCGTAGATCGTGCCGCCATAGGCCGTTTCATTCAGATACGTATTTAGTATCTGGTCCTTCGTGTAGACGCGCGTAAGACGTAGGGCGAGGATGATCTCTTTGATCTTCCGGACGATGGTCTTGTCCTGCGTCAGGAGCGCATTCTTGACGACTTGCTGCGTAATGGTCGAGCCGCCCTGTGCATATGAGCCGGAGAAAATATTCGCGGCGGCCGCGCGCAAGAATGAGAGCGGCCGGAATCCGGCGTTCTCGTAGAAGGTGGTATCCTCGATGGCGATTGCGGCCTTTTGGATATACGGACTGATCTCTTCGAGCGGTACCGCCGTGCGGCGCATCCTGCCGTGCACATCATAGAGGACGATGTTGCCGGTGCGGTCAAATATCTTGGTTGACTGCGCGACTTGCCTGTTCTCGAAGTTGTTGATCGCCGGTATCGGCATCACGGTCGCCCAAATAATCCCGCTGCCGAGTATAAGAAGCGTCACCGCGGCGGCGATGAGAAGGCCCGCTTCAAGCCATCGTGGCATGCTGCGGAAGATAATCTTTATACGTCTGAAAAGACGTCGTGCTGCGGCCATATGTTCGGATTATTGTAGTCTTTTTTGCGGTTATTCGCTACAGAGCCCGGCCGCGTTTGCCGCTCGAGCTTCAGTGTAGACGTACGCGGGACAAATGTGTTACAGCGATGGCGATCGCATCGTATTCGTCGTCACGACGGATCTCTTTGTCTATTTTTACAAGGACATGAAGCATTCGCGCGACCGCTTTTTTGTCGGCGCTGCCGTTGCCGGCGGCGGCGCTCTTCACTTCACCCGGCGTGTACTCAAAAACTTCAATGCCTGCCCCCTGCGCGGTCTGGATAAGCGCACCGCGCACCTCTGCGACGCGCATCGCGGTCTTCTGGTTGGTCTGAAAGTATAGTTTTTCCATCGCCACGCAATCGGGAGTGTATTGTTTTATCAACTTCGCACATTCACCCGCGATTGCCGAAAGCCGCTCGGGGAATTCAGTCTTTGCGGACGTCTCAATGCAGTCGGAATACAAAAGAATTTCTTTCCCGCCCCCGTTTTTCTCAACAACCGCCACGCCGCAGCGCCCGTACCCGGGGTCAATCGCAAGGACTTTCATGCTACGAAGTGTAGCACTGGGAGGTGATACGATAATGATATGAAAGCTACGACTCTGCGAAGCGCGCTCTTTTTGCGCAATCTGGTATTCGGGGTGGAAGACGGTCTTGTTTCTACCGTCGGACTTCTTTCGGGCATCGCTATCGCGGGTGTGCCGCGAGGAACGATATTTTTGACCGGCGTCGTGCTCATTTTCGTTGAAGCCTTCTCGATGGCGGCGGGCAGCTTCCTCTCCGAGGCCTCAGTGGAAGAAATGGACGGCGGAGTGGACGACACGCGCGGTTCTATCGCGGCGGGTGCAGTCATGTTTGCGGCGTACTTCGTCGCGGGACTTGTCCCGCTCCTTCCGTATCTCAAATTCGAGGTCGCGCAGGCATTTCCGCTTTCCATCACATGTTCGGTCGTCGCCCTGCTTCTGCTCGGTTACTGGAGCGGCAGGAAGACGAACGCCGCGTGGCGCAAAGCCGCACGCATGGCATTCGTCGGCGGCCTCGCTATTTTGGTCGGAGTACTCGCAGGGAGTTTGCTCGCGTAGTTATTCCGCGTTCGTATAGACCTCCTGCACATCATCATAGGCATCTATCTTTTCCATTATTTGCATGAGCTTCTCATCGTCTTCCGCCGAAAGGGGTACGGTGGTCTTGGGCGTGTAGCCTGTCGCCGTCCTTTCAAACGCCCAGAGTGCGCTCCCTGGAGAGGCGAGCGCGAGGCCGAGCTCGCCGAGCAAATGTTTTATCTCTTGCGCGGTGCGGTTGCGGCTATCGGTGAGAACGTCTATCACGATGGCGCATCCGCCCGGGCCGTACGTTTCATATGTGATGGCATCGAGCGATGCCGCGTCGTGCGCAATTCCTTTGGCGACGGCGCGCTCGATGCTGTCTTTCGGCATATTTTCTTTCTTGGACATCTCGATAACCGCGCGCAAGGAGGGAGAGTTCACATCACCGTTTGCTTTCTTACTTTCCACGGCGATACGCTTGGCGAGCTTACCCCACACTTTGCTTTTGTTGGCGTCGGCGGCGCCCTTCTGGCGCTTTATTTGCGACCATTTGTTGTGTCCCGACATGCCCAAAATATACAGGAAGGATCAACGAATCGCGAGCCCATTTTCTGCCCACGGTTGACTTCGTCCCCGGAAACAAGTACAGAGTGGGAAGGAAAGTCGTCCGAGGGACGATTGGTCGGCAAGAGGAGGCGCTTATGGGCGTCGTTCTGATCCTTTCCGGCCCGCCGGGCGCCGGAAAGAGTTTTATCGCGAGTGAGCTTGTACAGCGGAAACCGGAATGGTTCCGGATGCTCACGGTCATCACCACTCGGCTGGCTCAGGCGGAAGATATCGTTCATCCGCTCAGGCCTGATTGGAGCGAGTTCGTGACCATCCCGAGAGAGGTGTTTGGCGAAGGGCTGGTCACAAGAAAGGATTTTGTGGCGGCCCGGATGATCGGCGGCGAACTCTTCGGGATACTGCATACCACTGTCTCTGAAGTTGCGGATTTTCCGGGGTGTACGATCGGGGTCCTTCCCCTTGAGTATGGGGGCGGGGCTCAAGACGTGTTCCAGCCTTTGGGTTGCCGCGTACTCAGAGTGTTCCTCTCCTCTCCACAACCTCTTTTGATGGAGCGGTTGATAGGGCGGGGGGAACCAAAAGAGTCTGCGGCCCGGATGCTCGCATCCTTCGAAGGTTATGAGCGGCGAGCGGTGGAGGAGGGATGTATGGTAATCCCGAACGTCCGGAGCGGCACCGGCCCGGGCACTGCGTTCGCAGTCACTCTTGCAAAAGTGAATGCGTCCGCCAACTGAGCGCCTCTCTGCTTCGGCACAGAGGCTCTCACTTTTTGCCCAAAAAGCGCCATCTCCGCACAGCGAAGTTATTCACAGGTCTATCCACTCGAAATCCACTATTTTTCGACTTTGCCGCGTTGCGCGCGATTTTTTGGATACGGTATTATCTTTTCTATCGATGCGCTTTACCGTGCGTCGGTCGCTTCCGAAGAGATTGCAGAAATGCAGTCACCCTAGAAAGCAGTTCCCAGGATATATCGAGGCGCAAGTTTCGAAACAGTGCGGGAATGGTCGGCTAGAGCAATGAGGTGGTGTGCTGGGCCCGATGAGATCGTATCAAGTCGAATCACGCTCGCCATCGATCCGAAATAGCCGTAAACGAAACGACCTCCCGAAAGGGAGGTCGTTCGTTACCGTGCGTTCTGTACCACGTATAGTACACGGCATTCGGGACACAAGTTCTCTTATCCACAAACTTTTAATTTCTACAAGAGTCTTTCTTGCGCGCGCGGTGCGTCGGCGCCCATGTGCTCGTAGCCTTTTTTGGTTACCGTTCTCCCGCGCGGTGTGCGTTCGATGAGGCCGGTTTGCATGAGGTACGGTTCGTTCACTTCTTCTATCGTCGCTTCTTCTTCCGAAAGAGCGGCCGCGATAGTTTTCAGGCCGACGGGACCGCCGCCAAATTTCTCGATGAGAAGCGTGAGGATGTCGCGGTCGGTCTGGTTGAGCCCGCCTTCGTCAATTTCGAGAAGCGCGAGCGCTTTTTTCACCGTCTTCAGGTCCAACTTTTCTTCATTCACCGCCGCGAAATCGCGCGCGCGTTTCAATAAATAGTTGGCGGTGCGGGGAGTGGAGCGGCTGCGTTGCGAAACTTCTTTGAGCGAGTCCATGTCGATATCAATGCGCAATATTTTTGCTGAGCGTCGCAGGATTTCCGCAATCTCAGCGTCGGTGTAGTACTGCAAGCGGAATGTGCCGCCGGAAAAGCGGCTGCGGAGCGGCGCGGAGAGCATCGAGATTCTTGTCGTAGCCGCAATCAGCGTGAACGGCGGGAGTTCCAATTGCACGGTGCGCGCGG
>CAZQGK010000077.1:0-4234 GCA_964592945.1 uncultured Candidatus Saccharibacteria bacterium | reverse complement strand
GGCATCTGGATGAATATGGGCAAATTCGCGCCCGACTAGCATGGTTTCTGGGTGGATTGCGTGGACGGATTCGTCCAGCCACAGAGCACGGGCACCTGGTACGGAGATTTGGGTAGGCCGTTCCGAGACGTTTGGCAATGAAAAGCAATAATTTGCCAATTTTTGCATAATGCCATCTGGTGGTGTAACACCAATTTGGGTATGAGGCATGCCCTGATACACTGTCGGTTTGTTGGGTTTTTTGAATAATTTATCGGTCATTTGATGTTCAACAGTCCGGTTTTGGGTAGTTTGGTGAGGTCAACTGTGCCGTGGCTGACAAACGAGCGCATGCCCGCACTGCCGTAATCGTAAAATTTATCATTAAAATAGTCCACACCTTCATCTGGATCAAGTAGTGCCATGGCCGCCAACATGGGCCGATAATGATCGTCGGTAGGCACTGCCAATAAGCCGGCCTGCCCTGCTTTGTGCGGATTGGTGAGGCTATGTAGATGATAATTATCTATGGCTTGTTTGGTGTGGTCGTCAAACTCCATGGCCCAATCAAAAATACCGTCGTCAAAACGCATAGCACGCAAATTATGCACGATATTACCACTGCCAATGAACAACACACCTTTTTGACGCAGAGGCTTTAATTGTCGGAATACAATTAGCAGGTCTTTTAACGACTTAGTCATGTCTAAACTTATCTGCAAAACCGGCACATCTGGCTCTGGTAAAAGATGTTTGAGTACGCTCCAGGTGCCGTGATCCAACCCCCAACTGCTATCTAGTGTTGCTTCGTATTTGATTAACTCCAGGCGTAATAATTTGGCTAGTTCGGGGTCGCCCTTGGCATCATACGTAGCCTTGTAGAGTTCATCAGGAAAACCGTAAAAATCATAAATAATCGGCTGTTTTGGTGCATCAGTAATGTGCGTGCCATGCGTCAGCCAATGAGCACTAATCACCACCACGGCTTGTGGCTTGGGCAACTGATGCCCTACGATTTGCCAATTATCTGTTACGGCGTCGGTCTGAATGGCGTGCATTGGGCTACCATGACCCACAAACAATACTGGCATTTTGGGGCTAGGTTGAAGGTACTCTGCTAATTTGTTGAGCTTGTCCATAAGTTAGTCAACTACGCTGGTTTTTTGAGAAAAAGCGTTGATGGCCTTGATGATTGGCAGGACTTCTTTGCCGCGCTTGGTTAGGGAATAAGTGACCGATATTTTACTTTGTGTTTCTTCTGAACGGCTTATCAAACGCATAGACTCCAGGTTCTTAAGCCGGACCGTAAGCGTCGTAGGGCTAGGATTGTCAACATCACGCTGCAACTGGCAAAAACGCAGTTCACCGTCGCGGAGCGCGTCAATAATTCGTAATGTCCAGTAATCACCCATTAGCTTCAGGCTATTTGAACAGTTATGGCTGTCGTTCATGTATGTATACTTGCTATTAATTATGTAGTACTATTAAATATATAGCACTGATATAAATATAACATTGGAGGGGAAATAGAACAATGAAAGCTGCTCAAATAAAAGAATTCGGCCACGCCGACGCAATAGAAATCAACGAAATTCAAAAACCGATCATGAAACCTAGCATGGTATTGATTGAGGTCAAAGCATCAAGCCTGAACCCAATAGACACTGCCGTTCGTGAAGGCTATACCCAATCCTGGGCACCGGTTGAGTTGCCAGTAACATTAGGCGGAGATGTTGCTGGGGTTATTAAGGAAATTGGCGAAGGAGTCGAGGGTTTTTCTGTCGGGGAGAAGGTCTATGGCCAGGCCAACGCCCTTAGCGGTGCTAGTGGAGCCTTAGCTCAGTTTGCCTTAACTAGTGCTGAGCAAATTGCCAAGATGCCAACTAACCTGAGCTTTGAAGAGGCGGCTTCGTTGCCGCTTGTAGGCGTGAGTGCTTTGCAGGGTTTACGCGACACTATTAACCTTCAATCGGGTCAGAAGATTCTTATCCAAGGAGGAGCTGGCGGAATTGGTACGGTTGCAGTTCAGCTTGCTAAGCACCTTGGTGCCCACGTCACTGTCTCTACTGGTGCCAAGACCGTAGGATACGTGAAAGACCTCGGTGCTGATGAAGCTATAGACTATAAGACACAAGATGTTGATAAGGATGGTCAGTTTGATGCTGTGTTCGACATGGTTGGGGGTGAAGCCTTTGAGAAGTCTTTCAAAGTTGTAAAAAAAGGCGGAAAAGCAGTTTCTATGGCCGCACAATCAGACGAGCAAAAATCTACAGAACTCAGCATATCCATAATTGGTCAAAACACCCAGGTAAATACATCAGCTCTGGATGACCTTACAAAACTAATAGAGCAAGGTGTGGTAACACCGCACGTCGACAAAACCTATTCATTGGGCGAAACAAGTAAAGCATTTGAAGCTCGCGAAAACGAAAGTGTCGTTGGTAAGATAGTGGTCTCTATTTAAAATTATGAGACTAGCTATCTTAGGCGCAACTGGACCGACAGGACAACAATTAGTAAAGCAAGCTTTACAGGCAGGCCATATGGTTACTGCACTAGTAAGAAACCCAGCAAAATTGCCAATCAAAGACAAGCACCTTGCCATAATACAGGGCGATGCATTGGTATATGAAGACGTAGAAAAAGTAGTAAAAGATCAAGACGCTGTCTTGAGCGCTCTTGGCGTAAAACCACCAAGCAATGAAAAGCTGGTTGGACCAGCCACGACAAATATCGTAAAAGCTATGGAGAATCATGGCATAAAAAGGCTCATCATACAGTCAGGATTTTTCATGGATGAGTCTGTAAGAAAAAAGCCGTTAGTGAAAGTCCTTACTAAAACCTTCATGAAAGGTATTTATGAGGATAAAAAAGTCCAAAATTCACAACTAGAAAAAAGCGAGCTACAGTGGACAGAAGTTAGGCCCACTATGCTAACAAATAAAGCCAAGAAGTCTTACAAGATAGATCAAACTCCGGGCAATATGTCCAAAATTTCCAGAGCAAACGTAGCGGACTTTATGTTAAGCCAATTATCTGATAAACAATTTCTTAACAAAGCGGTAATAATAACGGAGTAAAGTATGCCAAGAATAACAATCTATAGTACCGCTACCTGCGCTTACTGCAAGATGCTTAAAGGCTACTTACAGAGTAAAAATATCGCATACGAAGAAAAGCACGTCGATCAAGGCCAAAAACTAGCAGAAGAATTACTTGAAAAGAGCGGCCAACTAGGCGTGCCATTTACGATTATTGAAAAAGATGACGGTACCGAAGAAAAGATTCTCGGTTTTGATAGACACAAAATAGATTCAGTGTTAGGAGTTGCCTAAGCAAAATAACATTGCTACGTAGGTAAAGGAGTAATTATGGTAAAGACTAATCAATTCAAACAGCTGGCAACAGAAGAACGGCTAGCGCGAACGATGGCAGCATTGGAGAAAAACGGTATTACGGCTATGGTTGTCGAAACCGGCGCTGAGGCCAAGGTTAAAGCACTATCGCTGATAGAAAAAGGCGTCAGCGTAATGAGCGCCACCTCAACCACCGCCAATCAGATCGGCTTGGCAGAAGCGATCGAGAATTCCAAAGATTTCGTATCTCTGCGCAAAAAAATCACGGCATTGCCGGAAAGCGAACAACGGGCGGCTGCCCGCCGCATCAACAGTGCCCCAGACTATGTGGTTGGCAGTGCCAATGCCGTTACCGAAGACGGGCAGGTTGTTATCGCTTCTAATTCCGGCAGCCAGCTAGCGCCTTATGCTTTTTCAGCGGCTCATGTTATTTGGGTCGTAGGCACGCAAAAAATTGTCAGTAATCTCGATGAAGCCATGCAACGCATTGAGGAGTATACTCTGGGATTAGAGAGCAAACGGATGCAGAAAATATACGGCATTGACAGCGCTATCCGTAAGCTATTGATAGTCAACAGCGAGATTATGCCAGGACGTACCACTATAATTTTCATTAAAGAAAACCTTGGTTTTTAGCCATGGAAGATTATAAGCATCAAAACGAACCGATGGCTACCTGCCAAGTTTGCAAGGTGCAAGTACCGCGCAGCCAGTTGCTGAAACACAATCTTAAGGCCCACCGACTGCTTTTCATAGGATTACCGCTGATTATTCTTGTTGTAGGTGTAGTGACAATTATTATTTATAACGTATAAAGGAGTCCCGTCATGCAGGCAGCAGCAATAGTATTAGTACAAAATAAAAAGACGACCCATAGCAACGAATACATCCCGGGGGTG
>CAZQGK010000076.1:0-4289 GCA_964592945.1 uncultured Candidatus Saccharibacteria bacterium | reverse complement strand
GTCGCGCAACTTTTCAGCAGAAAAGTATGCGTGACCGAATCCCTCCCTCTCCGCAGATTGACAGAAGAAAATAGAGTATACTTACCGTATATGAACTACATACAAGGAGGGGGTTTTGGAATGATGGACGGAGTGGGAATAGGCATCCCGCTTGTCATGTCTTTCGTTTTACTTGGTGTCTTGTGGAGCTTATTATGGAAAGGCCTCGCGCTCTGGCGGGCGGCAAAGCGCGGCGATATGTGGTGGTTTATCGCCTTCTTATTCCTCAACACGCTGGGCATTCTCGAGATTATTTATATATTCGTAGTCACCGGAGCGAAGCTCTCCGACTTTACGAAACCGACAACGCACAATTCTCATTCTTAGAGGATCTTGTGAATGAGCCAGGTTAATATCGAAAGCACAAGCGCCCCAAAAAGCGCCGGCAAGAAACCCGCGACAACAAATCCGGGTACAACGACCGACATCGCCCAAAATAGAAGCGCATTCAGCACGAATGAGAATAGTCCGAATGTGATGAGTGTTATTGGGAGTGTCAGGATGCCGAGTACTGGTTTAATAACGACCGTAATTACGGACCACACGAGAGCAACGAGGAGTATCGTGAGCCAACCTCCAGCGACAGAAATGCCGGGCACGATGTTGACCGTGAGCACGACCGCTGCGACGGTCCCGAGATATTTCAGTAATGTGTGCATAGCGATATTCTATCACGGATAGGTTTTGGCCTGCGCGTGCTCGTGCTTATGTTACGACGCCCGAACGTACTCGTTCGTGCGTGAATCTACAACATCGGACTTCCTGGCCCGCGCGTGCTCGCGCGTGCCTGACCCGCCTCATATCGGCTGAAGCCGACATTCGGCCCCTACGGGCGCCCTCTTCGGGCGGGGTCAAAAGCTAGCGAAAAGGTTGCCGACCGACACTTCTACCTTGCCCATGTCCGCTTGTTCAAGCGGTATATTGAAAGAGAACGTAGAACCTTTTCCTGTCTCGGATTCAACGGTTATATCACCGCCATGGCGCAGTGCGACATTGCGGACGATGTAGAGTCCGAGACCAGAACCGTCGGGGCGCATGTGCCGCGCGCTCTCGCCGCGATAGAATTTTGTGAATAGCCGTTTCTGATCCGCCGGTGATATGCCGATACCCGTATCCTGTACCGAGATATTGACCTGCCGACCAACCTGCTTGAGCCGTAAAATGACACGCCCCCCCTCGGGCGTGTAATCGAGCCCGTTGGAAATGAGGTTCGACACTGCGAGAAGTATCCGGTTGACGTCCATGTACACAGAAAGTGTCTCGGTATCGTGCTCAAAGATGAGCGAGACATTGCGGCTCTTCCCGACCACAAGAAAATCGTTCACGAGCTTCTGTATCGGCTCTACGATGTCCGCATTTGCGTAGTCATACCCGAACTTCCCCTCTTCAATCTTCGCAACGTCGAGTACATCGTCTACCAACCGCACCATTCGGTCCGTGGTCCCCGATACTTGTTCGATGAGTTTTGCCTTATTTTCCGGAGTTGTCGTAGGGTCCCGCAAAACCTCAAGCGTCCACTTGAGTCCCGTAAGAGGTGTGCGTAGCTGATGCGCGGTGACCGAAATGAACTCCCCTTTTTCTTCAGCTATTTGACGTTCGCGAGCCTCTACTTCCTGGAAGTATTTGATGGATTGATCTATCTCGTGCCCAAGGGCGCCCCACTCATCTCGGCCTTGCACGGGGAGCGGTGTAAGCGCGGCGAATTTATTTTCGCGTGCAGTGCGCATCCACTTGATTATGTTGTACAGCGGCGCAACAAGGATACGATCCACAAAGATAATACCGATACAAACGAGGATGAAGAAAACGACCGAAAATTCAATACTCCCAACTACGAAATCGCTGTTCCGTTCCGCTACCGTGTGTACCACTGACGCATCATGGAAACCTCCCTGGTCGGTTATGCCTGCAATGTATTTCGCCATTCCCGTAATGTGAATGGTGATAAAAACGAAAGGCATCAGACTCAGGACCGCAAAAGAGAGCAATAATTTTAGGCGCAATGAAAAAGTGTCCCCGTGTGTGGGAACTACCGACGACTTGTCTTTTTCCGGTTTTATCTCAGGCATAAGTCTGCGCAATTCTGAATTATCGGCGCGGCGCGGCGCAACTAACGCCTACAGATAGGTCATGTACCCCCAGGGTGTTTTTTTGAGACTGCCGTCTACCGGTTTGGGGGACGACATAGGCTTGCCCTGCAAGAGCTCCTCGACGGCAGTCGATATCTCGCTCAACGAGAAATCCGCCTTCACCATGTACGCTATGACACCGAGACTACGCGCGCGTTCCTTGTCGCTGTCCGCGCTCAGATTCGAAAGAACGACCACGGGGGTCTTTTCTAATCCCGGAAGCGCACGTAGATGCTGCAAGAAATCAAAACCGTCCATGGTAGGCAAAACGAGGTCGAGCATGATGAGGTCGGGTTTTGATTCTTGCGCCTGTTTGAGGCCTTCTTCCGCGCTCATGGTCGGGAATACTTTGACACCCTTATCGCGGAGCTGCTTCATTTTGTCCGCAAGGAGGCTGTGCAAGAGCGGGTCATCTTCAATGATAAGCACTGACTTACCGTTGAGGTCTGTGGCGTTTGCTTCACTCATAAGGCAGATAGTACCATGGCCTTACAAAGTAAAGCGAGAGTGGTGTGGGGAGATTAGGAGTAAATCGAAGTCGTACGACTTCGATTTACTCCCACGCCTTTTCATCATCCTCTAGCGGGACACTCGCTACTTCGTCCTCATCGGCGTCTTCATCAAGCACTTCGCCAATCGCCTCATCGCTAAGAGCCAAAGGGTCCTTCTCTTCATCATCGTGAAATACCATACTTTTTATGATCTCTATACTTTTACACGCCTATAGTACTTACCAAATACCGGTGCGCAAGACGCCGATCACGCGACTGTGCATAACTGACACCGCCGTGAGGCGCCCGGAGGGGCCGAGTGTCTGCCGCAGGCAGATACGAGGAGTGTCATGCCGGCACGAGCACGTGCCGGCCTCGGTGTAGAATGGCGGCTATGCATCCAAACGACCTTTTAATGAAGCATTTCCGCCTCACGGCGCTGCAATTGAGCGGACTCAAGAAGCTTGGAATTCTCACCATTCGCGACCTTTTATATCACTTTCCCGTCCGCTATGACCAAGGCGGCAGCGAGTCGACCATTACGGGGCTCGTGTCGGGAGAGTCGGTAACCATTTTCGGCACTATCAGCAAACTCGACACCAGAAAATCCTGGAAGCGGAGAATCCCCGTCGGCGAAGCGGTTATCACCGATGCATCGGGCTCGGTCAAGGTGATGTGGTTCCATCAACCGTATCTCGCGAAGAAATTCTCTGAGGGGATGTTCGTGAAGGCAGTCGGCACCGTCACGGGTAAAACGGGCAAGCCCTATCTCGCAAATCCGCATGTCGAACCGGCGGACAAAACAGAAGCGGGGCTTTTCAAACCTGCTGAGCCAAACCGGGAAGCCGGAACTTTTTTTGCGGTATATCCCGAAAGCCGGGGCGTGACGTCCTTGTGGTTCCGCCATGCATTCGAAAAACTGTACGCCGCCAACATTCTGGACTCGGTCGATGACCCCATTCCCGCGGATATCGTAAAGCGGTACAACCTCCCTGATATCAAAAGCGCACTTTTGTATATTCATAAGCCCGACGAACTGAGGCACGCCGAAGCTGCCCGCAAACGCTTCGCCTTTGAAGAAATCTTCGCGATACAGATAGCGCGCGCCCGCGAGCGACAAGAAAACGATTCGCTCGCTTCGTTCCCCATCCGCGAAGGTGCGGCACTCGCGGAGAAATTCCTTTCGACCGTCCCCTTCCCGCCGACCGGCGCGCAAGAGCGTGCCATCGCCGGCATCCTCGCCGACTTCGGAAAGCAGCACCCGATGGCGCGGCTTCTGGAAGGCGACGTGGGGAGCGGCAAGACGCTCGTCGCGGCCGCGGTAGCCTATGCGGTTGTGAATTCCCGCCCGCCGCAGCGCACGAGCGGGACGCTGCAGGTCGCGTACATGGCGCCAACCGAAATACTGGCGCAGCAGCATTTTCAATCCTTTATCGAATACTTCTCTCACCTTCCCATCAATATCGCGCTCATGACAGGCAGCGGCTGCAAGAAATTCCCTTCCAAGGTGAAGCGGGGCGAGCCCACCGATATTTCGCGGGCGCAATTGCTCAAATGGGTGGAGAGCGGAGAAATCGCGATGCTCGTCGGCACACATGCGCTCATACAAAAATCCGTAAAGTTCCAACAC
>CAZQGK010000075.1:0-4404 GCA_964592945.1 uncultured Candidatus Saccharibacteria bacterium | reverse complement strand
GGGAAGAACGAAGAGGTAATCTTCTAGGATTTGAGCTGTTTCGTCAGCCGCTCGAAAGTCTCGGGATAGTCTTTGGCGAGGCCCGCCAGAACCTTGCGGTCGAGGGTTATGTTTGCCTTTTTGAGCGCGTCTATAAATCTGGAGTAGGAAAATCCGAGCGGGCGTACGGCGGCATTGATGCGGAGCGTCCACAAATTGCGGTATTCGCGCTTCTTGCTGCGGCGGTGACGGAAGGCATGGACACCGGCGTGTTGGATGGCCTCCTTCGCGGTGCGTTCCTTCGTTGAACGGTTGAAGCGGTAGCCCTTGGTCTGAGCCAAGACATTGCGGCGACGCTTCACTTTTGTTGTTCCTCGTTTTACTCGTACCATATGCGTTTAGTTACCCAAAAACCGGCTCTTGGCAGTGTTATCCATCGCAGGGTGGAATTCGACGGCTCGGTTGCGGCGCATCTGGTGCGACCGACCTTCCTTGGCGTTGAAGTGGTTCTGGCCGGGGGCGCGGGCGATGACCTTGCCGCGCTTGGTCACGCGAAGGCGCTTTGTATAGGATTTGTTCGTTTTCATAGTTTAAATTGAAAACCGCTTTCCAGCGGTCGTGCAAGTATGCCTGAACTGTGGCGAAAAAGCAAGATTTCAAGCTTCCTCAGGGGGTGTTGCTACTTCCGCCGGCTTAGGTTTTTGCGGTTTCTTGGACGGGTCGCGTTCGAGGGTGATAGAGAGCCCTTTGGGGCCTTTTTGGATAGGTTCGGCCACCTTGAAGCCTTCGGGAATGACCGCGAGGAATCGCTCCAGGCGCTCTTTAAGAAACTCGAATTCCATGTACTTGTAGCGGCCCCACAGGAAAAGGTCCACCTTGACGCGATGACCTTCTTTGAGCCACTCGGCCGCTTTGCCCGCCTTGATCTGCATATCGCGCTCCGACGTACCGATTTTGACCTGCGTAATCTTAGTCTCCGTCACGTGCGCTTTTGATTTGATCTCCTTGTCCTTCTTCTTTTGCTCGTATTTAAATTTGCCGTAGTCAGTTATTTTTGCGACAGGCGGCTGGGCATTAGGGGAGATCTCGATGAGGTCGAGCCCGAGTTCCTGCGCTTTTGCAAGAGCCTCTCGGATAGGGAGAACGCCGAAATTCTCGGCATTAGGCCCGATGACGCGTACTTCGGGCGCCCGGATACCCTCATTCATACGCGCGCGCTCTTTTTCAGCCTGCGATGTGTATTTGGTGAATCCCATTTGTTCCGCGCATTATGGCATTTCCGACCGGATCTTTCAACCCGACCCTATTCCATGACCGGACGGCCGGGCGTATACCCACCGAATGGTTTCAGATAATTAAGCGCGAAAAGAAGGGCGCTCTTCATTGAAGCAAGGATTTGCAGCGCGAAAGTGTTTTGCCCCGCAACGTACGTCGGGACGAAATTGTTCGCCAGATCACCCGAGGTAAATGTCTGCGGGACGTTAAGCAGCTGAGCAGTTGCGAGCGTGCCGGTGGCACCCGAGAGAGTCGAAGTCGGTCTCCGGCCAATGAGAGATATCGCATCGCTCGTGTCCGGATTGAGGTCGATAGCGACTGTCTTTCCAATATCTATCGAACCACTCACGGGATCAGGGTCCAAGAATGCATCGATGAGGTCGAAGGTGGACGTGCCAGTCGAAGGTTCCTTGATATTTTTGTTCGTGTTCGTCGCCGCGTTCGCATTGATGATATCCGAGACCGACGGTATCTTCGACATATCAGGGGAAACGTACGTTTGCGATGTTGTATTTGTTTGGCTCGGTACGGTCGGCTGAGCGGAGGGTGTGGACTGTGGCGGAAGTGTTGGTTGAGATTGCACCGGCGGAGGCGGCGGTGGAGGTGGTTGCTGCTGCATGCCGAGCGACCGGCGGATCTGATCAGAAAGACTTGCTCCGGGCGTCAGGTCACCCACGGTGTCTCTGGGTTTGAAATTTGGGTCCGCGCAGTTCGAGCCGGGGATAGGTTCCATGTGACCGCTATCATTTCGTACGGGAAACTGAACACCATACCCTCTTCCCATCGCCTGGATCCAGCTCGGCAAGATGTATTGGCCATTGGAGATGTCTATCGCGGTACCTTTTTGGTGCTTTGAGCTACCTGCGGGCGCGCAGGGACCCTTTACTATTCCGCAGCCGCCGCCACAAAGGTATGCCTGATGCGGGGCGCTCCGGTACATTGATTCGATGCGAATATTGCCGTCTTTGGCCCGCGCGTCTTTCAGGAACCGTGCGGCGCAGACTGCGAAGTTTGGGTCAAGGCCTGCCGAGGTTGTCGTGTAAGGTCCACATTTGCCGCCGCGCAGGATTGAGGTGAGGTATTCTTTGGCTTGTCCCACGCCCGCACTGACAGTTTTCGAATCACTATCACACACGACCGATACGCCGACGATAACGCCACCGCTCGTCACAGAGTCGGCATCCTCTTGCGTCGCAATGTGACTCCCGCCGACACAAGGACCGCTCGCTTCAGCGTGCGGGGTGTATGCGGCAATGAGTGCAGTAGTAATAAGTACGAATGTTACGCCACTTGCGACAATAGCGCATCTTCTGTGGGTACCGAGCATCTCTGAAGTATACAGAAGAAAGCGATATGCCGACGACGGTGGTGTGGACGTGTTCTTCACGATGCCTTGCCTGTACAGGCCCCGTCTGCCCACAGGCCTTTCTTTTGCTCCCTCGCACTTTTCTCGGCTGCCTTAAACTCACTTTGATATTTGTAGGGCAAGTTGTAGGTGTATTCGTGTCCGTAGCCCTCGGCTATCATATATTGATTAAAATTTGTTCCATCGCTTAGAAAGACATATGCGAGCGTACGGCCGTATTTGTCGAGCGTGCCTTGGGACGCATCGTATTCGAGCCGCACCGCTTTGCCCGTCAGCATTTCCTTCGCCTTATCAGACGCCGCCTTGCCGAAACACTGCACGGGCTTGCGCGGATCGACCGTTTCCGGCGTGTCGAGCCCGATGAGGCGCAACGTCACGGACTTCCCGTTCATCAAAACGGCGAGCGTATCGCCGTCGACGACTTTGACGACGGGATGCATATTTTGTGGAAGCTTCGGCGTTGTTGTCACGCCGGTCGTCACCGCGGCGACATCGGCGAGCTGCGATGGTTGGAGGGGCGTGACGTCCTGTGGTTCCAGAACGTAGCCGATAAGCGCCACAAGGACGGCTGCGACGAGCACCAGCACTTTTTTCATTTCTGCATTATACTGTCGGAGATGCAACGAATTCTTTGGTATCTACTTGTCCTCGTCGTTCTCATAGGCGTTGCCTATGCCCTCTACCTTTTCGTGCCGCGAGCGCCTGAGACCTTGATATCATCGGATACCGGCACGAATTCCACGACCGATCAAGGGACCGAAATGAAGGTTACGGATGTCTATGAGTCGACCGGTACGTACCGCGTCGAAGCGCATTATCCGCAATTTGGCATCCCCGCGGCCGACGGGAAAATAAAAGCGGTCGCGGATAAGGCAATTTCCGACTTCAAGGCGTATCCGGCAAATCCGCCCGACTCGAGCACACCGCAGAATGAATTCACCGGCTCTTTCAACTCAATCTATGTGGGGCCCGACGTCGTGAGCGTCGCGCTCTCGTTCTCGGAAGACACGGGCGGCGCGCACCCGAACACGGTCATCGTCGGCGTGAATGTCGATAGAAAGACCGGCAAAGAACTTACGCTCGACGACGTACTTGCAATGGTAGGAAAAACTCTGCAGCAAGTCGCAGATGACTCCCTCGTGCAGCTGAATGCGGAGCTCGGAGAAGCTCTCATATTCCCCGAGGGGGCGAAGCCGGTGTCCGAGAATTACAGTGTATTCCTTGTGAGCAAGGACAAGGTGACCTTCATTTTCAACAACTACCAAGTGGCGCCGTATTCCTCCGGGCAGCAACGCGTGTGGTTTGCGAGGGCTAAATAGGTTCCGAGAGGCGTATTCTTGCGTTTCCCGGAGCCAGATGGGACACTGGAGGTGTTACTCATAACTAATAGAATTTTATGCCGGAAGGAAATACGCCCCCTGCATCGGGCTCGAACAAGATGTGGTACATTATCGGCGGCATTGTCGTGCTCGCACTTCTTGGTTGGTTTCTCATGCGCGGCGCGAGCTCGCTCATAGGCGCGGCGTCTGGTGTAGATGTAGACCGCGGCGCGAATGGTGCGACGACATACAGCAATGAGGAGGGAAGCGTAACGGTGGGCAGCGGCGCATCAATGCCTTCGAATTGGCCGTCGGATGCTCCTGCGAACTTTGCAGGCGCAACCATTGCTTACTCAGGCACATCGAATCCGCAGACGGGCCAAACGGGCTCGGCTGTTTCGTACACCGTGAAGGCGTCGGCGGCGAGCGTAGCTGATTACTACAAGCAACAGCTCACCTCTCAAG
>CAZQGK010000074.1:0-4426 GCA_964592945.1 uncultured Candidatus Saccharibacteria bacterium | reverse complement strand
TTTATAAAAAGGGGCGCTTTAACGAGCGCCCCTTTTTTATTTCCCGTGAAGTAATGTTGCTAATGAATAGAGGAGTTCACAATGGAAGAGCGTAGAAACTCACGTCCACCATCTGACCGGCCTTCAAATCCGCGTTCTTCTTCCGGCCGCCCATCATCATCGCGACCATCGAGTGGTTCAAGTAGCTCATCGCGTTCTTCATCTTCTCGCCCATCTAGTGGCGATAGAAAACCAAGAGGACCGAACTCCGAACGTCGCCGTGAAGATTTGCCAGCACGTGGTGGATCAACATCGCGTCCTGGTGCACCACGTCAAACACGTGATGGCTCCGATCCACGAGGAATAAGACCTGCACCAATGGATCGCGATTATTCCAGATTACGCCCGCGAATTTTCGAACCGGATATCCCTGAAGAAATTACCGGGGAGGAGCTCGATAAATCTTTGCGCGCGGAACTACTTTCACTTTCTCCAGAGAATGCAAAGGTTGTTTCACGGCATCTAGAGTGTTTAGCTCTTTACGCGGACTCAGATCCACTTCTTTCGCATAAACACGGAGTCGCTGCGGCTCATCATGCAGGACGTTTAGCGGTTGTTCGCGAATCAGCTGGTTATGCGGCATACCGTGCAGGTTTTTATGAGATTGCATTGAAAGAATTGCGTGCTGCTCATCGAATTTCGGGCGATGTTTCCATGTGGCCAGTCATGGCCGATTGTGAACGCGGTTTAGGCAATCCATTAAAAGCACTTTCACTTGCTGGTTCTCCTGAAGTAAAACGTTTAGCTAAACCAGAAGAAATCGAAATGCGCATTGTCGCATCTGGTGCACGACGCGATCTGGGTGAATTCGATGCAGCCGTTGTAACGCTAACGTGTAAAGAACTGTCGAATGAGAGTGAAGATTGGGCAATACGACTTCGTTATGCATACGCCGATGCGTTAGATGCTGCTGGTCGAACAAAAGAGGCACGCGAATGGTTTATAAAATGCGCGCGATTAGATGTTGATGAAACAACTGACGCAGGAGAACGTTAAATAAACTATTCAAGAATAGATCAGTAATCAATAAAGTTCCACCAAGTTAAATTCAGGTATAAAGAAACCAAAGCACATTAAATTTCTTGTTTCTCAACACAAAGTAACTTGATATTAGATCTCGAAGTAAAACTAACAAGCAGTAACATACGCTCCTAATGTGCAACCCAAAGGACTAGGGTCACTTTGGGTTGCACAACGTAGAATTATGGACAAGTGGAATTGTATGTTTTCCTTGGGCGGTTGTTCACAATCAGTGATGATTTACTTTCTCTTGCGTCGAACGCTTCAGTGATCATTTTTTTCAATCCCTCGCTACTTTGTGGGTATTTCCACCAACGGGCGTAAAGGGCAGAATCGTTTACGTTATCCTGGAGGCGCTCCGGCAACTTCCTTTCCTTGTAGTCGGCCACTGAAGGAAGTGTGATTGCCAACAGACCCCCTCGCTTGTCCACTTTATTATCCCTGAGGGTAGAAAAAATTTCCCAGTCAACATACCTCCTGGACCAAGTGCACTTTCCGATCAGGACTATGGTCACCGTTGAGCCAGCTAAGTACTTTTCGCGAATTCTATCCATGATGTAGTCCGTATTCGTACTATCTATGAAATCATCAGTCTCGGTAACCCCTAGAACTTTGGGAATAAAAACGTCTTCAAACTGCTCAATGAATTGTTCCACCTCGGCTTGATCTGCATGATGATATGAGATGAAACATTTGCGGCGGGTCTCTTTTACTCCTTTAGTTAGCAGAGACTTCGTATAGACATTTTCTCGTAAGTCAACCCAATTTTGAAATTCACGATTTGTTTTTTGCATTTCAGTTCCCCTATTTCCGCAGTCTTAGTTTCCATCTCTTGGGGAGTCCATCTCCGCCTTGACTGATTCTCTTCAACTCCGAGGAGTATTTCGCAAGCCCGTTGTTTGTCTTTATGAGATCCAAAACCAACTCTGAATAAAAAGGATAAGTTTTCTGTATTTCTTGAGGACTCTTTTTCAAGTTTTTTGACGATTCGATTTCGTGCGTATACCAGCGCCTGTATTTCGCTTGCCATTCGGTAAGGTGAGGCCGAAGTCCTTCGTTTAGCGTTCCAACAACTGAATTAATGAGAAGCGAATTCCTAAGGTCTTGTTTTCGCCTAAGCGAGGGGGAGGCGTCCTCGACGATTTTTCTCAACTCACCGAAAAGTTGATACCAGGAGTCGTAGATGTCAACAATTAAGTCGTGAGATTCGTCAAATGGAAGTTCTGCCTTACGGGTGGTTAATTGAACCCACGCCTTGTGGGCCAATCGGACGGTATTCTTATCTTGGACAACCGTGACCTTCCCGATACCCGCAAACGTGAAGTCCACATTTTGTACTTCGTAGGAAGATTTGGGAAAAAATTTGATGAGTTGTACCGCGAAAAATACCCCCAAAATCAAAAGTCCGATCAGACTCACATGAAAGTCGAGGCCATTCCTACTAATCTCGAAGTGCAAATTTCTCTCCTTAATTTGTCCAAGTTGTAGTAGTGAGGCGAAGTTTTTGGTTCACCAAGTTTGGCACAGTGCGAGAAAAAAGTGCACAGATAGGACTGGTCATTTTGGTGGACCCAACTCGAAATGGATCCGAAAATAGGACTGCATAGACATCGAAGATGACTCGAAGTCCGATCAAGTCCAAATCAGGTGAGTTCTATGTAAAACAGCACCTGCAAAATGCCTGACGACATTGGCTAGACCATTTTTGAAGCCAAAATCCAAGTTTTTGGTACAGAGAAGGGAGTCTTTGGTGAAATTAGGAAATACTGTTCGTCTGTGTGGTGTCTTTTGATATGCGTTCCACCATACTTGTTCAGATTGAATTAGATGGGGATGGAGATGGGCATGGGATCGCTAAATCAACCAATTTGGCAATTTGTTCTCCATGCAGCCACCAAACTCAATGAATCTCAAGGTGACTTCCGGATGAAGGAACTAATAAAGGAGATTCAGAAGTCGAAACCTGAACTGGGACGACCTTCAATTCAACCGGTTGTTCAGGGAATGACGTCCAACGCTGGAAGTGGACCAACGAGTCCCTGTGGAAAGCCCCTGCTTAGAGTGCATCACGGTCTTTATCGTCTCCAACAACTTTTGTCTGTTTCTGATAGTCACGAAACGGAAAGGAATCATGTTCCCAAAATCGTCCGGACCGGTCTGGTTAGACAGCGGAAAGTTGAAGAAATTGAGCGAAGAATCGAAGATGTCACAACTAACTTCTCAAGTTGTTTGGATGCTTACGATCAACAAGTTCCATTTGTTCGGAACGGCCAATACTCATGGCACCGGGCAACTATAGATCGCCGCCGAATTTTTCCACATGTTGCAGATGCCATTAAGGATGAGATTTTCCTCGATAATCTATACGAGACTTTAAATGCATGGGGCATCGGCCGGAGAGCTTCACTTCTCGTTCCGCGAGCCCTTTTTGTTGAACGATTGCAACATGCCAGTTCCGAAATAAGTATTTTCCAGAACCTTCGTATTGATAATCCGGAACTTGATGTTCCCACAACGGCCAGCGCACTTTGGTGTTTAATCAGTTCAATCGGTGTGGTCGAGAACATTTCGCGGATTGTTCCTGGTACGAAGACTCTCCATCACCTTCTGCCCGAGTTGATGCCTCCCATGGACCGAGCCTGGACCGGTACTTTTTTTATGTGGTCAGCGACAGCACCTCAGTACGAGCAGGAAGAAACCTTTATCAGAACCTTCACTCGTTATGCGCAAATTGCTCGATCGTGCGAAGTGGAAAGTTATGTTGGAGCCGGTTGGCGCACGAGCGTAAGCAAGCTTTTGGACAATGCGATTATCGGCTATTGCAAGATTAATAATATTTCCCCGAGTGTCGGCCAAATAAAGAAAAAACGCCTGGAAAGTATTAGCGGCGATAATGTAAATTTTCTTGATTCAAGACTCGACCTCGCGTCTGAACCCCAATCAATGCTGCATGATGTTCAGACCGAAGTAATAGAGCCCAAGAAACTTGAAGTACTTAAGGCACCATCGATGGGACACCGGGAATTCGATGAGAACCAAAAGGGTGTTTCCTATGATGACATGTTTGGAGCCTATATTCAGAACTCACGAGAAGTGACGATTGTTGATCCGTACGTTCGTTTCTTTTACCAAATTAAGAACCTGATGGAGTTCATCGAAACCGTCCAAAAGTTCAATCCAAGCGAAACGAACTTGTCAATAAAACTTTTGACTGCAAAAGACTTAGATTCTGAGAAAGTAGCAAAGCAAATCGACCTTCTTAATCAGGTTCAAAAATCATCAAGCGATTACGGAATTAATTTTTCTTATGGCTTCGATGAATCTCGGGTCATTCACGATCGATCGATTACGACCGACACGGGATGGA